>JAEYXC010000078.1 GCA_023428655.1 Bacillota bacterium
ATATTTTTGGTGATATTTTTGGAGATCTGTTTGGAACGAGATCCAGACGTGCCAACAATGGACCTATGCAGGGAGCAAACCTTCGTACAGCTGTAAGAATCACCTTTGAAGAAGCAGTTTTTGGTACGGAGAAGGAGCTGGAGCTCACCCTGAAGGATGATTGTGCAACCTGTCATGGCACCGGTGCAAAGCCGGGAACCTCCGCGGTTACCTGCCATAAATGTGGTGGAAAAGGTCAAGTGGTATATACACAGCAATCCTTATTCGGTATGGTACGTAACGTACAGACCTGTCCCGATTGTAAGGGAAGTGGTAAGATTATTAAAGATAAATGTTCGGATTGCTATGGTACCGGATATATCAACAGTAAGAAAAAAATCAAGGTATCTATTCCTGCCGGTATCGATAATGGTCAAAGTGTTAGAATTCGTGGAAAGGGTGAGCCGGGTACCAATGGCGGGCCGAGAGGAGATCTGTTAGTAGAGGTTGAAGTAAGCAGACATCCAATTTTCCAAAGACAGGATTATGATATTTTTTCCACGGCGCCGATCTCTTATGCGACAGCAGTACTGGGCGGTGATATTAAAATCAATACTGTGGACGGTGATGTAATCTATACGGTGAAGCCCGGAACACAGACGGATACAAAGGTTCGCCTAAGAGAAAAGGGTGTTCCCAGCCTTCGTAATAAAGCAGTACGTGGTGATCATTATGTTACCCTCGTGGTACAGGTTCCGACCAATCTTAATTCTGAACAAAAGGAACTTCTTAAGAAATTCGATGATGCAATGACGGGGAAATCAGACCGCTCTGAAGGCACAGAGAATGAAAAGGGAAAGAAGAAATTCTGGAAATAATGGAATGATTGCGAACAATGGGTAGGGCACATAATAAGCACAAATCAACTCAAAGGAAAGCATATAATGCAAACTATCTTAAAGAGTAGTTGAAATAGCTTTTGTATGCCTCGGAAAGGGACACACAATGAAGTGGACAAAACTCACACTGGATACAACAACAGAAGCGGTTGACCTGATCAGTGATATGTTGAATGATCTGGGAATCACAGGGATAGAAATCAGTGATAAGCTCGGGATTTCAGAGGAAGAAAGAAAGCAGATGTTTATTGATATATTACCGGAATTGCCTAAGGACGACGGAACTGCACAAATAAGCTTTTATGTGGAGCTTGAGGAGGATGTCGAAACCTTAATCCATAACGTGAAGGCAGGTCTTATTGAGCTGTCTGCTTATACGGATATCGGTACGGGTAGACTCGAGGTATCTGAGACCGAGGATACGGATTGGATCAATAATTGGAAGGAGTTCTTCAAACCCTTTCGCGTTGACGATACCATCGTCATAAAGCCTACCTGGGAGGAACTGACCGACCGGAAGGAAGGAGATCTTATCATTGAGATCGATCCTGGTACCTCCTTTGGAACCGGAGCCCATGAGACAACGAAGCTTTGCATCCATGGAATGAAACAGTATATGATACCGGAGGCTGTTGTATTAGATGCGGGGAGTGGAAGCGGTATTCTATCCATTCTTGCCAAAAAGCTTGGGGCAAAGGAAGTGATCGGAATTGATATCGATCCCAATGCAACGACTTCAGCAGCTATGAATGCAGAGGTGAACCATTTGGAGTTAGAAGAGGGTAAGCTTCATTTCACTACCGGTAACATTATTGAAGATGATGGAATACGAAACGAAATTGGCAAAGAAAAATTTGACCTGGTGGTTGCGAATATCCTGGCAGATGTTATCATACCATTATCCTCCGTCATCGCAGAAAATCTGAAGCCCGGTGGTATATTCATAAGTTCAGGGATTATCAATATGAAAGAAGAAGCTGTAAAAGAAGCACTTCTCAAGAACCGTTTTACCATATTAAAGGTGAACAGAATGGGTGACTGGGTTTCTTTTGTCGCGAAGAAGTCAATATAGAAATCGAAAAAGGCATGGCCTTTTCGTTAAAATACTCCCGGAGTATCAATGGATACGACCGGGAGATTTTGATTCATAACTGTGACAATATTTATAATAGAGCACGCAAGCGTACTTTCAGATGCTTATGTAAGTTTTATAAGTAAGGAATGTCCTAAATTCTAAATTGTTAGGATCAAGGTATCAAGGAGTGCCATTATTCTAGCGCCATAGCCTTCCTCGGCCTCAAGAAAATATTGGGTCTCAATCGTATGGTACTCATTATCGCTCTCGATTACGGCAATTTTTTTTATAGGGGAGTTATAATCCGTTCCCATTACGGAATGAAAGACTATGGCATCATAGGTACTTACCTTGGAATCGGAAAGGACCTCCAGCTGCGGGTTTTCTGATAACAGCTGCTGCTTAAGTTCATCCAAGTAGTTTGATTCATTGGATTTCTCTCGCCTTGATATTTTTATATAAATATCCGGATACTTTGATGGATCGGGATTCTTTGCGGTATAGACGTCAGTGCCATCGACATCGGAATGAGTAAAGCGTTCCTCATCGATTTTGATCTGATACCCAAGGGTGCTGTTGTAGTCACGAACCGATACAACCTCACGATTGCCCTCCAGATCAAAAATTAACTCCGACCGGTCAGAGGCCTTTGTGATTACTGTAGCAGTATCCTTTCTGCTCTCGGGAGCTATGGTTGGAAGAGACCTTTCAGTGCCTTCGTCCGTTACCGAGGGAGTGATTTCAATTTGCTTTTGATTTTCAATCTCATCGATTATTGTAAGATCCTTTGTCGTAATGGCTGATGAACAGCCGCCGATACTTAATGCGGAAGCTAATGTGATCGCCATATAGATTAATCGTTTCATAATAACCCTCTTTTCTTCGTTTTCATCAATTTATTTCACTCAGAATTACGTCTTCCTTGAATAGACGATAGAGAAGAAGGAAATGTTTCATAATTATTTCTTAAAGCGATTATTTGTATTTGCATAGATCAGACAGCCAATGATATAGGCGTATTTCTCCTTCTCCTTCTGGGAAAGCATATTATAACCGGAGATGAGGAAAGCACCCTTTCCGGCCCGTAATATGGTTCCTAAACCAAGGAGTAATAATAGTATTAATCCCGTTATAATAACACCAGTTAAATCCTCTTTCATGAGCACACCTCCGATTAGTATAAGATAATATAACACTTGATTTATATACTTCATTAAGAAAATCTTAAATCGGTGTAAAACGCTAAAATAAGGGTAAAAAGTTATTGAACATACGTTCTCGCTGATATATAATAGTACTGGGTATTTACCAATATTAGATTTTTATAACAGTAATATTTTATCATATAAAGTATCTAAAACCAAGGAGTTAATCATGCATCGATTTTATGTAAAGCCGGAGCAGATAACGGATGGAACGATTCGTATCACAGGTTCGGATGTTAATCATATTCGTAATGTTCTTCGAATGAAGCTGGGCGAGGAGCTTATAATTTGCAATGGACAAGGAAAAGATTGTTATTGTATAATTGATAGGGTGTCAGATAAAGAAATTATTAGTGTAATTCAGACCATCAAGGACACAGATTCAGAGTTAAAAACCAGAATAACCTTATTTCAGGGATTGCCAAAATCGGACAAGATGGAGCTCATCATTCAAAAAGCGGTGGAGCTTGGTGTTTATGAGATTATTCCTGTTATAATGAAACGAGTAATTGTAAAATTAGATGATAAGAAAAAGGAAGAGAAGAAGCTGGAGCGATGGCAGGCAATTGCCGAAGGAGCTGCAAAACAGTCCGGACGTGGTATTATACCGATCATCAAACCGGTTCAAACCTATGCCCAAGCGTTAAGCTATGCAAAGAGCCTTGACCGAAACCTTGTGCCTTATGAGAATGCAAAAGGGATGCAATATACCAGAGAACTCATGAACGATCTAAGGAATTGTAATTCAGTCGGAGTATTCATCGGACCGGAGGGTGGATTTGAGGGTTCGGAAATTGATCTTGCAGAACAGGCGGGGATTAAGCCGATAACGCTTGGTAGGCGTATTCTGCGTACCGAGACAGCCGGACTTGCTGTTTTAGCAATGATGGGATTGGTTTTGGAAGAGACTTAATTCAAACCGCTACATGATTTACAATGGTTTTATAGGAGGTAAGTAATTAATGGAGATACAACTTTGGAGAGAAATACTGGATCCTTACGCCTTGGCTGTTGACGAGTTAATCATTAAATTCAATCATATTATCGATGAATACAGGCATGTTGGTGCCTATTCACCGATTGAGCAGGTAACGGGTCGTGTTAAGACCATATCGAGTATTCTGGAAAAAGCACAAAAAAAGAATCTTGATCTCTCAAATTTTGAAGAAAAAATTGATGATATTGCTGGAATCCGTATCATTTGCCAGTTTGTTGAGGATATTTATAAGGTAGTAGATATTATCAAGAAGCGATCTGATATGACGATTAAGAATGAGAAGGATTATATCAACAACATGAAGAAGAGTGGATATCGTTCCTACCATTTGATTGTAAACTATGATGTAGAGACACTGAAGGGCAAGAAGGAGCTGCAGGTTGAGATACAGATCCGGACGCTGGCAATGAATTTCTGGGCCACTATCGAGCATTCCATGCAATATAAGTACAAGCAAAATATGCCGGAGCATATCAGAGAGCGTCTGACCTCAGCAGCGGAAGCCATCTTAATCCTTGATCAAGAGATGAGTGTTGTTAGGGATGAGATTATGGATGCGCAGAATTCCTTCACAATTAAAGCAAATATCGTTGCAGATATATTAACCAATATTCAAAATCTTTATAAAGTAGCGAATAAGCAAGAGGTGGTTTCCATCCAGGATGAATTTTTCCGGATCTATCAGAGCGGGGATCAGATGGAACTGACTAGGTTTAGCAAGGAGCTGGACCTGATTTCAGCTCGTTATCGTGCGCAAAGCTTACGATAATAGAAAGGAATAATCTGTTTTCAGGAGATGATAATATCCGGATAGAGTGTGTGATCGGTTGAATATAGTCGATTTGCATAAAGAGTGGGAGCAGAGGAATATAATCGATGCTGAGAGAGTACTAGCATTAAGAGGAAAAATGGAGTGATGGAATGAATCTACCGAAATTATTTGAGGACAGAATGAGAGAGCTTTTGGGGGAGGAATACAACGAATATTTGGAGTGCTATCATAAGCCCCACTTCGGAGGGGTTCGTGTAAACACTCTGAAGACTACCCCGGAGGAATTCGAAGGTATCTGTCCTTTTGCTATAAAGAGGATCCCTTGGGTGGCGAATGGCTATTATTATGATACCAAGGAACAACCGGCAAAGCACCCCTTCTATTATGGAGGCGTATATTATATTCAAGAACCAAGTGCAATGACCCCAGCAAGTCTTTTGCCAATCAACCCGGGAGATAAGGTGCTGGATGTGTGTGCGGCTCCCGGCGGTAAGAGTACAGAGTTGGGTGCAAGACTCAAGGGAGAAGGTGTTCTGGTATCCAATGATATTAGCAATTCAAGAGCCAAGGCATTACTCAAGAATATTGAGTTGTTTGGTATTCGTAATGCGCTGGTTTTATCAGAGGCGCCCAATAAGCTGGTTGATTATTTTGAGGGATATTTTGATAAAATATTAATCGATGCTCCCTGCTCCGGAGAAGGAATGTTTCGAAAAAGTCCGGCTATCATGAAAAACTGGGAGCAATATGGTGTCGACTATTATAATAAGCTTCAGAAGGACATTATTTTGCTAGCTGCAAGGATGCTGAAGCCCGGTGGTTTTCTGTTGTATTCCACCTGTACCTTTTCTCCCGAAGAGAATGAAGGTACCATCGCTTATTTGATGGAGCAATGTCCGCAGTTTCATGTGGTGAAGGCGATACCGGAGGCTGATGTTCAGCTGTCAAAGGGAATAGCCTTTGAAGGCTTTGATTTTGGTAAACCCCAATGGCTGGACAAGCTTGATAACCCGCCAAGGATATCCGATGAGCGCAAGGAAGAATTAAAGCATTGTATTCGTTTATGGCCCCATAAGTTGGACGGGGAAGGGCATTTTATTGCCCTGTTGCATAAAAGCGCAGATTCCTCCGAGGAGCCTTCTAATAATGCGGATACTATAGTAAGGGATACAAAATTCCATAAAGCAGGTAAAAATACAATTGCCACAGCTCATTTCAATTCGCCAGGAAGAAATAAAGGTATCATTTCTGAGGAAGCCTTGGAGTTTCTAAAGGAATTAAAATTCGAGATAAAGGAAGAGCTTCTTCATGTCCATGAGGACCGTCTCTACCTGTTACCCGAGGGGTTACCGGAGCTTAAGGGTCTTCGTATTATGAGACAGGGCTTACTTCTTGGAGAGATGAAGAAGCAACGCTTTGAGCCTGCTCAAGCACTGGCTTGTGCTCTGACTACGAAGGATTATGACAAGCTATTGCGATTGAAGCTAGACGATCCGAACGTAATTCGCTACCTGAAATGTGAGTCGATTGAATTACAGGATGATTTGGCGGATGGCTGGTATCTGGTATGCGTCGAGGATTTCCCATTGGGATGGTTAAAGGCAGCCAAGGGCAGCTACAAGAATAAATATCTACCCGGCTGGAGATGGGTATAGTGGAGGCATACGATTAGGAGGTTAACATGGCGGAACAATTGCGTCTGGATAAGTATCTGGCTGACATGGGTATAGGTACCAGAAGTGAGATTAAGGAGTGGATCCGTAAGGGCAGAGTAATGCTCAACGATACCATATGTACCAGACCCGAGAGTAAGGTATTGGTGGGAAGTGATCTTGTATGCTTTGATACTGCTTTGGTGGGCTATGTTAAAAATCAGTATATCATGCTTTATAAGCCGGCAGGAGTGGTTTCTGCAACCCATGATAATGTGAGCAGGACCGTACTGGAGCTGATTACGGATCAAAAATGTAAGGATTTATTTCCGGTAGGACGACTGGATAAGGACACGGAAGGTTTATTGTTAATTACCAATGACGGTGAGCTTGCTCATCAGCTGCTTTCTCCGAAAAAGCATGTGGATAAGGTATACTATGCAAGGGTTAGAGGGAGAGTGACAGAGGAGGATCGGCTGCGCTTTCTTCAAGGGGTTGATATTAAGGAGGAGGAGCTTACAATGCCTGCCTATCTTACAATTCTATCCTCCGCAGAGATCTCCGAGGTGGAGCTAACACTTCATGAGGGTAGATTCCATCAGGTGAAACGGATGTTTGAGGCCGTTGGAAAAGAGGTTATCTATCTAAAAAGATTATCCATGGGCAGTCTTATTCTTGACCCGGAGCTAAAGCCGGGTGAATACAGAGAGTTGACGGAACAGGAATTAGCAGGACTGAAGAACAAGGGGTAGTATTGGGATAATGGTTTTTAGACCAATAGTATCGTCGCGAAGGAATTAGAGACAATCCGAACCTAGAACAAATGGATTGCAGGATATAGAAATGGAGAAGTTATGCTTAAGAATATAGATGCGGTAATTTTTGATTTGGATGGAACCTTAGTGGATTCGATGTGGATGTGGCGAAGCATCGACATCGAATATCTTGCAAGATTCGGTATTGAGATGCCACAGAATCTGCAAAGCTGTATTGAAGGAAAAAGCTTTTCAGAGACAGCGGAATATTTTAAGGAGACCTTTCGGTTACCCGACAGCCTGGAGCAGATAAAAAGTGCTTGGAATCAGATGGCTTGGGAGAAATATAAGAATGAGGTTCCTCTAAAGGAAGGAGCTGCAGAGCTTTTGCGATATCTAAAAAAGGAAGGAATTCCTGCCGGAATCGCAACCAGTAATTCGAAGGAATTGGTGGAATTAATTATTGAAAAGCTTGGAATAAAGGAGTATTTTGGATCGATTCGCACCTCCTGTGAGGTGGAGAAGGGGAAGCCCTCACCGGATATTTATTTACTGGTTGCCAGTGATCTGGGAGTATTACCGGAGCGCTGCCTTGTATTTGAGGATGTACTTCAGGGGGTAATGGCGGGCAAGAATGCTAACATGAAGGTTTGTGCTGTTTACGACGAATATTCCGAAAAGGATCGTAAGGAGAAGCTGGAACGCTCCGATTACTATGTACATTCCTTATTGGAAGTTCTTGACCAGCGCTAGGAGGATATTAGGT
>JAEYXC010000095.1 GCA_023428655.1 Bacillota bacterium
GGTATATCTTTTATCCAATTATAGCAAAAAGCATTTTACACTCAGTAAACCAACCTTTAACTTCATTCACTATGTGGATGGAGGAGTTATATCCTACGAGGTTAAAGCAATCAAGCCTGAGCCTAAGATATATCGGACTTTGATTGATCAATATGATATCAATCCCCGGGAAGCGGTTTTCCTTGATGATTTAGAACGAAATCTGGAAGGGGCTAAGCCCTTTGGCTTCCATACTATTCAAGTGGTGAATTACGAACAGACCATAGAGGAGCTTAGAAAACTGGGTGTCAGAATATAACTATTCCGATGAAACGGAGATGCTTTGCAAGATGTAATAGAAATTCAATAGAATCGTCGGGTATTAGCCGGAGGTCATATCGATAATCGTATGGAATTTACGATTATCGATATTTTTTTGACGATCTTTTAAAATTTATTGAGAATCAGTATCAAAAAATCTTGACTTTTTTATTCATTTGCCATATGATAACAATGGATATGGAAATGATAATCATTATCATGAAAATCGAAAGGTAGGAAGCACATGTCACTGGCAATGTTAAGAATAGGTGAAATTAGAAAAGTATTGGATTTCCGTGGCAAGGATGAGATGAAGAAGCATCTTCGGGACCTCGGCTTTGTCAAAGGCGAGAGTGTACAGGTAATCGGGGAGAACCCAAGTGGCCTGATTCTCATGATAAAAGGTTCCAGGATTGCACTGAACCGTGGACTTGCATCCATGATTATGGTCGAATAATTAAGAAAAGCTTTAATAATAAATATCATAAATTAATGGAGGTAAGTCATGACTTTAAAGGATCTAAAGCCGGGTCAACAAGGAGTTGTCACCTCAATCGGTGATAAGGGGCCGGTGAGAAAAAGGATTATGGATATGGGAGTTACTCCTGGAGCTATGATAAAAGTAATTAAGGTCGCACCCTTAGGTGACCCGATTGAGGTTAATATAAGGGGTTACGAGCTTAGTCTTCGAAAAAGCGAAGCAGCACAAATAATAGTAGAATAATCGGGAGGATTATCATGTCTTATATCATTGCATTAGCGGGAAATCCCAATTCAGGCAAAACAACTCTGTTTAATGAATTAACCGGCGCCAGACAGCATGTGGGTAATTGGCCGGGTGTTACAGTGGATAAGAAAGAAGGTACCTATCGTAAGAATAAAGAATTGACTATTCTGGACCTTCCCGGTACATATTCCCTGTCTCCTTATTCCGCGGAGGAAATCATCGCAAGAGATTATATTGTGAAGGAAAGACCGGATGCGGTAATTAATATACTGGACGGAACCAGTATTGAACGTAACCTATACCTGACACTTCAGATTATGGAAACCAGAGTGCCCATGGTCATTGCAATTAATATGATGGATGAGGTAGAAGCAAAGGGTGACAAGATCAACTGTGAGAAGCTAGAGAAGCTGTTAGGGGTTCCCGTGGTGCCAATTGTCGCACGTAGCGGAAAAGGCTTGGAGGAGCTAATGAAGGCTGCCGCTAAGGTTGCAGAGAACAAGAAGCTAACGGACAGAGCGGAGCTCTTCGATACACAGATCAAGGAAATTATTGATGACGTGAGTAAGCTACTGACTGCGACAACGGAGGAAGAGACCTATTGGAAGGCACTGAAATTAGTGGAAGCCGATGAGGTTGTTTTCGAGGAGCTGGCAGAGGATAAGAAAGAGAGCATTAAAGCAATCCTAGACAATGTAGAGAAAAGCAAAGGAATTGATCTGGAAGCAAAAATTGCTGATTTTAGATATCAATACATTACTAAGATTGTGAAGGAAGCAGTTAAGAAGTCCGCTACTGGTCATGTGGAAACCAACTCGGATAAACTGGATAAGCTGCTTACCAACCGTTTTCTTGCCATCCCCGTCTTTGCAGTGGTTATGTATCTTCTTTTTGCCTGTACCTTTAGTGAGAACTTCTTATTCATAGAAGGAATGCCAAGTCCGGGTATCTGGTTAGCAGGTCTGGCTGAAACCGGCTGGGGTGCGTTGACTGGGTTAGTGGAAGGATTATTGGCAACTGCATCTCCCTGGGTCCATTCCCTTGTAATTGAAGGAATTATGGGTGGAATCGGAGCAGTAATCGGATTCATTCCATTGGTATTGGTGCTGTTCCTTCTGATTTCTGTATTAGAGGACAGTGGCTACATGGCCAGAGTTGCTTTTGTTATGGATCGTATCTTCCGTCGTTTTGGATTATCCGGCCGTTCCTTTATTCCCTTATTAATGGGCTTTGGTTGTGGAGTTCCTGCTATCACCTCAACAAGAACTCTGGAGTCTGAAAAGGATCGTAAAATAACAACAATTATCACAGGCTTTATGCCCTGTGGTGCTAAGCTTCCGATCTTTGCTTTATTTGTTTCGGTTATTTTTGCAGACAGTAATAAGACACTAGTGACATATTCCCTCTACATGCTCAGTATTGTGGTTGCGATCATTGTCTCCCTATTATTGAATAAATTTGTATATCATTCGGAGATCTCCAATTTTGTAATGGAGCTACCTCAGTACCGTATCCCTACCGGAAGAAGTGTAATGATTCATGCTGTGGAGAAGATTAAGGACTTTGCGATTAAGGCAGGTACCGTTATCTTTTTATCCACCATTCTACTATGGGTGCTTTCCAATTTCAACATGGATTCCTTTAATGGTAAAAACGCTGCTGTAAATGAGGATGGCAGTATTATGAGTGAGATGGATGACAGCTTCCTGGCTAAGGGTAGCGGTGTTATTGCGCCGATCTTTAAGCCATTAGGCTTTGGTGAATGGAGACCCACTGTAGGTATTATTACCGGATGGATCGCAAAGGAAAATGTAGTTGTTACCTTTAGTCAGCTCTATGATGAGGATATTACCTCCGAATATCTGGAGGAGTTCTTCTCCGGTTATTCGGAAGAGGAGCTGGAAGAGATGGGCTTTACGGATGGTTTATATAATGAAGAAGAGGCTTCAACCATCTATGCAGAAGGTATTCTTTTTGAAGGCGAAGATGAGAATGCACTTACTACGATGAAGGATGATATACCGAACAAAGCAGCAGCTTATGCTTATATGGTATTTAATCTGTTATGCATGCCCTGTTTTGCCGCAGTCGGAGCAATGAAGAGAGAATTAAAGACCTGGAAGCTGACGGGCTTTGGTATCGGAGTGCAGATGATAACCGCCTATATCGTTGCACTGTTAATCAATCAAATCGGTGGTCTATTCGTAGCATAATCCGAGGGTTGTGAAAGAGTAGGAGGAATTTACTTGGATAAAATACTATTAGATCATACTAAGGATAAATCAGGTTCCGATAAGGAGCAGCTGCTTAGGACACTTCGCGCTAATGGACTTAAGATTACCAAGCAGAGAAAGCTAGTGATAGATATCATTATGAATCAGGAATTTCATACCTGTAAGGATATCTATCAGTATGCAAGTACAATCGATCCAAAGATCGGAATTGCGACGGTATATCGGATGGTTAAGACCTTGGAGACCGTAGGGGTAGTGAATCGTAAGATTAATGTTACGATTGGAGAATAGGAGGACAGAGATGACGGATATTATTGTTATTGGTATTGTACTTATATTGGTTGCCGGGGTGTCCTTCTATCTATGGAAGCGTAAGAAATCCGGTAAAAGCGGATGTGGATGCAGTGGCAGCTGTAGTGGCTGCAACGGTAGCTGTGGTAATCACTGAACTACCATATCAGAATAAGGTGTAATAGTATTACTAATCAAGCTAAGTTAATACAATGCCTATGAGTATATAAAATGAGTTGATCAAATAAAATGAAAGAATCAGGCTGCTGTAGCTGTGTACAATGATTACTAAATTAGTTTTCATTGTACCGATACAGCAGCCTGTTATTATGCATTTTTATTGCATTAGCTTGCTTTGGTCTTAGCTACCTTAAGAATGTAACGGTCAAGCTTTTGCTTCAATTGCTCGGAAATCGTCGTTAGCGGTAATCGAACCTCATCGGAATCGATTAAGCCGGTCTGAGAGAGGTAGTACTTAATCGGGGAAGGGTTAGGCTCCTTGAATAACAGAGGAATTAGATCATAGAGCTCTTTCCAGGTCTCCATGGCTCCGGTAATGTCATTGGACTTAACCTTATGATATACCTCAACGAATTGCTCCGTCTTTAAGTGTGCCGAAGCAAGAATACCACCATGTCCTCCGAGGGTCAAGGACAGATAAAACAGCAGGTCCTCTCCTGAGAGAATGGAAAAATCCTTTGGAGGATTCATAAGCAGGGACATGCTTTGCTTAATATCACCGCAGCAATCCTTTAAGCCGATAATATTTTTGATTTCCGCCAGCCGATAGATTGTATCATTTTCAATATTAACACCGGTTCGGTAAGGGATATTATAAACAATCATATTCAGATCTGTTTCATCCGCAATGGTTTTAAAATGTGCATAGATTCCATCCTGACTGGGCTTGTTATAATAGGGACAGACGGACAGAAAACCCTGGATATCATAATATTCTGCAATCTTAACCTTCTTGATTACGTTAGCGGTATAATTCCCCCCGATTCCGACATAGACCGGAAGTCTCTTCTTATTATAGTCCATGGTACGTTCTATCATTTCTTCAAATTCATAATCACTTAAAGTAGGAATCTCACCGGTGGTTCCTAAGGGGATGAAGCCGCTGATCCCCTTCTCTGAGTAATGCTCAATCAACCTTTTATAGGATTTAAAATCTATTTTATCGTTTTTGAATGGTGTAATAATCGGTAACCAGACTCCGTTAAGCTGCATAGAAAAAAACCTCCTTATAGCGATTGGGAAACCTGAAGCAATATAGCATCCATGCTTTCAAGCAACCACATTATAATATTCGTATTCTATAGTCTTATTTTATACAACATTATTTAAATTAAATAGCACAATAATGCTTTGAATATTGCATATAATGCTATATAATATTCATTAGGACGTTAAAAGTTGTATAAGGAAGGTGCTTAACGGAGGTTGTAATGATAAATTTTGAAAAAGCGGGTTATCTAAATCATGATTTTAAGATATTTCATCTTATCGATCGACAGCGTAAGGAATTCGAGTTTCACTATCATGATTTTAATAAAATTATTATCTTCATCAGCGGTAATATTAACTATACCATAGAAGGCAAGAGCTATAAGCTGCAGCCCTATGATATTCTTTTAGTGAATGCTGGAGAGATTCACAGACCTTCCGTACTTGATAACTCCCCTTATGAGAGAATCATCATTTACGTTTCGCCGCAATTTTTGAATACCTTCTCGGAGGAGGAGTATGATCTCAATTACTGCTTTAATCGGGCCAAGCAGGAGCATTCCAATGTTCTGAGAATCTATTCCATGGAGAAGAGCAAGCTCTTTCAGGTATGCCAGGAGCTGGAGCACTCCTTCTCTGATTATGCCTTTGCGAAGGAGCTTTATCAGAAGATTCTGTTTCTGGAGTTTATGATTCAATTAAACCGGACCGCAATACTCAATCATATTAACTATCTGGATTCCGCAAAGGATAATACTAAGCTGGTACAGATTCTGGATTATATCAATGAGCATCTGGGAGAGGAGCTCTCCATTGATTCTTTATCGGCCAAGTTCTATCTGAGCCGTTATTATCTGATGCACTTCTTTAAGGAGGAGACCGGGTATACCATTGGAAATTACATTACGGAGAAACGTCTATTGCTAGCCAAAAATTTGGTACAGAACGGCAGCACCATCACTGAGGCCTGCTTCCAAAGTGGCTTTAAGAATTATTCCACCTTCTCCAGAGCCTTTAAGAAGGCATTTAATACCATACCAAAGAATGCAATGTTTATAGATTAATATAGTTGTAACCTTGCTGTATTAACAGTTAGACCACAGAAGGGAGTGTGTTTTATTATGTTTTTGGCAGAGGTTTGCTTTGAGACGAATGATGTTGTCCGATTGTCCCGATTTTATCGAAGACTATTTCTGATTGAGGCGGAGAATCAGGATGAGGTTCATCAGGTAATTACCACAGGCCAGGTGGCTATTACCGTATATAATGATGGATCGGTGAAGGATAATCAGAACAGAAATATTACCCTGGCCTTTACCGTAGAGGATGTTGATGCGGAATATGAGAGGCTCCTTCAAATGGGAATAACAGTAATCGAGCCTCCCACTACCAGACCATGGGGAGCAAGAAATATGCATATTTGCGATCCCGATGGAAATCATATCTACTTTCGAAGCATTTTGAAGCAGTCCGGTGAATAAGCTATTCTTCTATAGCTTATTGATACTGGATGGAACGAGGCCATACTATTCGGAACGCAGAGCAACGACCGGATCCTTATTCGCGGCCACTCGGGAGGGAATAAGTCCTGCAATCAGAGTTAAGGTCATACTGATTATTACGAGGAGGATACCACCCGCCGCCGGTAGGATTGCCTTCACACCGGAGATGCCGGTAAGAGTATGGATGATCTGATTGGCCGGAAATGTGAGTAGAACGGTGATTAATATTCCCAGTACTCCGGAAACAAAGCCGACAATCAAGGTTTCTGCGTTGAACACTCTGGAGATATCTCTCTTTGAGGCACCTACACAACGAAGGATTCCGATCTCCCTCGTACGCTCCAATACGGAGATATACGTTATGATGCCAATCATGATGGAGGATACCACTAAGGAGATGGCTACAAAGGCAATCAGGACATAGGAGATAACCTGAATAATGGAGCTGACGGAGGACATCATAAGACCGATCAAATCGGTATAATTAATCACAAGCTCCCCCTTTCCCTCATCGGTCATCTTCGTGTTATAGGCATCGATTTGGGTAGAAATATTTTTCTTAGCTTCGAAGGTTGCCGCATAGATATTCATAGTCTGAGGTTGTCTTACATCAACTACATTAAGCAGCTCCAGGTTACCTTCATAGGTTGCATCCGTTGTCTCAGGCTGTAGCTGATCGGTGAACATTTCTAATATCTCATCCTTGGTCATATCCCTCATATATTCAGTCATTTGGGCCTGCGTCTCTTCATCCAGGGTGGAGAGATAGGAGTCTACATCCTCCATGGTTATCTCAATCTCCTCCTTCTTTTCCCCATCAGCGAAGGCAATTGCGGTAAATACATCGATATCCGGATGCTCCAGCTGCTGCCTAACTATTTTTCTCTCTTTGGTTTCCTGAATTACGTAGTCGGTGAGTGCCTTTGTATACCCGATGGACCCTCTCATTGAGGTTGACACCGCATCCTTGTTCGGACGAAGGATTCCGACGAGCTTCAGTGTCGTGCTGCCATCAACAACCCTTCTCATTTCATCAATATCCTCCCTTATGTCGGACCAGGAACCATCTGCCTCCTCCTTGTAATAGTCAGGAGGAAGGACCAGCTTGAAGGTCATAGTGAGAAGCTCTTCAAAGGTATAGCTATAGGACTTGGGCTCATAGCTTTCTCCGGCCATAGCAGCTTCCATGATCTTTTGTAGTTCATCCATATCCCTAAGGCCAAGGGCGTATAATGTCATATCACTGATTTCGTTATTCTCGTTTACAATTAATACAAGCTCGTTATATTGCTTCGGCCAGGTGCCTGTAAGGATATCATATTGTGATTGCAGCAGTCCTTGGTTATCAAGCATCTCCTCCCATACCTCTACTCCGGCGCTGAACATGGAAGACATCTGAGAGGCCATCTCCGAGGCTATGGAATCACCGTAAAAGGTATCAAATAGATTGCTGGGATTTAATTTTGTAATCGATGTCCGAGTGTCCGCTTTATAGATATTCAAGGCCATTGGATAATGATATTGGATCGTACTGATATTGGCCATGAAACCATTATCTACATTTTCGATATAATCCTTAAAGGCCTCCAGATTATTGGTTTGAACCTCGGCGACCATGGTATTCATCATTTCGCTCATTTGATTGGTCGAATAAATTTTACCCGGCTCGTATGATATATTTGCATCCTCGTTATCTCCAAAGGCTCGAAACATACCTGCCAGATCCATGCTCTCCTTCTGGATGGTAATCGGATAGGAGGACAGAGTATCCTCCTGAACCTTATTAATATAGGTCTGAATCCCATGGGACAGTGCCATAATTAACGCGATTCCTATGATACCGATGCTACCGGCAAAGGCGGTCATGAAGGTACGCATTTTTTTTGTCATTAAATTATTAAGCGAAAGCGAGAGTGCTGTTGCAAAGGACATAGAGGTTCCTTTGGAGATGGAGAGTTGGTCCATCCCGACATTCTTTCTTGCTTCAGGGGACGAAGGTTTTTCCGTCCCAGAGACATAAGGATTGGTATCACCCTCAACCCTTCCGTCCTGCAAGGAAATAATTCTGCTGGAATAATGCTCTGCCAGCTCGGGGTTATGTGTAACCATGATAATCAAGCGATCCTTTGAGATCTCCTTTAGGATATCCATGATTTGGATACTGGTTTCCGAATCAAGGGCGCCGGTGGGCTCATCAGCCAACAGAATATAGGGATTATTAACCAGGGCACGGGCGATGGCAACTCTTTGCATTTGTCCACCGGAGAGTTGGTTTGGTTTTTTTCTCAGCTGATCGGACAGACCAACCTTCTTCAAGGCTTCACTGGCTCTATTTCTTCGCTCGGCCTTTGTTACACCGGAGAGCGTCAAAGCTAACTCAACATTGGAAAGTACTGTTTGATGAGGAATTAGTTGATAGGTTTGAAAGACAAAACCAACAAAATGATTACGATAGGTATCCCAATCATTATCCGTAAATTCCTTTGTGGACCTTCCGTTGATGGATAATTCCCCGCTGGTATAACGGTCCAAGCCGCCGATTAAATTAAGTAAGGTAGTTTTGCCGCAGCCGGAGGGACCGAGTATGGATACAAATTCATGGCTGCGAAACTCCAGATTGATGTCGGACAGAGCCGGTATCGTTAAATCCCCTACCTTATAATTCTTGTATATATTCTTTAAGCAAAGCATAGTAGCTCCTTTTCTGTTCTCTTTTCACCTGATCCAATTCACTAGATAAAGTATGAACCAATTTACTGAATTTATAAGATTATCTACTTTAAAATCATTTTCAAAGCTGATATAATTCAAATAGAGTAAACATTTAACAAATGAATGATTTTTTTGGAATACCGGCTTCCATCGATTTGATGTTAGAATAACCGGTATGACATAAATAACATAACTGGATGATAAGACTTATGGAGTGTGAGGAGAATATGATGGGTAAGATAAAAATAGTAGCAGACAGTACCTGCGATTTATCGGCAGAGATTATTAGAACGTTTGATATAACCATTATCCCACTTAACATCGTGCTGGGGATGAGGAGCTATCAGGACGGAATAGAAATTACACCGCAAGAGATATATGATTGGTCGGATCAGCAGAATACAACTCCTAAGACAGCGGCTCCCGAGCTGGGAAAGGTAATCGATATCTTACGTCCCATGGTAGAAGCAGGAGAGGATATCATATTTTTTGGTATATCAGAGGAGATGTCAGTTACTTGTCAGGTGGTTCGAATGGCTGCTGAAGAGCTGGAGTATGAGAGAATCCGAGTGATTAATTCAATGAATCTTTCAACCGGTATCGGAATTCAGGTGTTGAGGGCGGCACGGATGGCTCAGAAGGGAATTGAGGTCGAGGTCATTGTTCGGGAGATCGAACAGGCAAGGGATAAGGTATGCGCCTCCTTTGTTGTGGACACTCTAACCTATCTGCAGCGTGGCGGCAGATGTAGTGCCGTAACAGCACTACTTGGAAATACCCTTAAGCTAAAGCCGATGATTGCGGTGAAGGATGGAAAGATGGGGGTATCAAAAAAGTACAGGGGCAGACAGCAGTCAGTAATCAGAAGCTATGCCAGAGATTTAGGACCGGAGCTGCTTCAGGCGGAGCCGTCCTGTGTATTTATAACCCATTCCGGTATCGATCCATTGATATTACAAGAAACCTTTGATTATCTGGATAGCTTACATTATTTTGAGGAGATACGGATTACCCGTGCCGGAGGTGTCATTTCCAGTCACTGCGGACCCAATACTCTGGGTATACTATATTATAACAAATAATGCCATTTTAACAGTGTCTTAACCCTCGAATCCATTGATTCGAGGGTTTTTCTTATATTAATTAAAATAATGAAATCATCATTTGCAGGAAGAGATAACTTAAGGTATAATTGTTATAATTACATAAAAATAAATTAGGTTTGTCCTATTTTTTGTCTATTGTAAACATAACTCCAAAAGAAAGTGGTGACAGTATGCATGTGAAGGAATTAGCAGTAGCAAGAGGTATACAGAAGGCGGATTTGGTCCTAAAAAATGCAAGGATTATTAATGTATTCACAGAAGCAATTGAAGAGGGTGATATTGCTATTTGTGAAGGGCGGATCGTAGGAATTGGTCAATACGAAGGAGAGATGGAGTTTGATTGTACCGGCAAATATGTTGCTCCCGGATTTATTGACGGTCATATTCATCTGGAGAGCTCCATGCTAAAGCCGGTGGAATTTGCAAAGGCCGTTATCCCCCACGGAACAACGGCTGTCATTACAGATCCCCATGAGATAGCCAATGTAAGTGGTCTGGAAGGTATTGAATATATGCTGGAGGCTTCTGAAGGTTTACCAATTGATATCTATTTCGTACTCCCCTCCTGTGTACCTGCAACGGCCTTTGATGAGAATGGAAGCATCTTACTTGCCAAGGATATCGAGGAATTCTATAAGAATAAAAAGGTAGTCGGATTGGCAGAGGTGATGGATTTTTATGAGACGATCCGTGGAGCAAGCGATATATTGAAGAAAATTGAGGATGCCAAAGCGGCTAATAAGATCGTGGATGGTCATGCACCCGGGGTGGTCGGTAAGGATGCCTGTGCTTATGTGACGGCTGGAGTACAATCGGACCAT
>JAEYXC010000146.1 GCA_023428655.1 Bacillota bacterium
GAAGGAGTAACCTGTGAATTTCGCTCCACCTCCTGCCCGGATCAATTAGCCAGAGCATTAAAGGAATGGAGGTCCTTAGAATGAAACGTATCGTTTTAACCGGAGGAGGAACTGCAGGCCATGTAACCCCTTGTATTGCCTTGCTTCCTCAATTGAAGCAGGAGGGCTTTGATATTCAGTACATTGGTTCCTATCAGGGAATGGAGCGTAAGCTCATTGAAGAATATAACATACCTTATCATGGCATATCCTCCGGTAAATTAAGAAGATACTTTGACCCTAAGAATTTTACGGATCCCTTCAAGGTTATGAAGGGTTATTTTGAAGCACGTAAATTGCTTAAATCCTTACAGCCGGATATCGTATTTTCCAAGGGAGGCTTTGTAACCGTACCTGTGGTACTGGCGGCAAAAAGCAATAAGATACCCGTTATTGTTCATGAATCCGACATTTCACCGGGCTTAGCCAATAAGCTGGCGCTCCCCTCCTCCACCAAGATCTGTGTTAATTTTCCGGAGACCCTGAAATATCTTCCCGAGGGAAAAGCGGTTCTCACCGGTACCCCCATTCGCAAGGAGCTTTTTTCCGGTAATAAGTTGCGTGGCTTGGATTTCTGCGGTTTTACCGCTAATAAACCGGTGTTATTGGTTATCGGTGGCAGCACCGGATCCAGAGTAATTAATGAGATCGTTCGTGGTATGCTTCCGACGCTCCTTCGCGATTTCCAGGTAATCCATCTGTGTGGTAAGGGTAATTTGGATGGACGACTAAATGATACCGCCGGATATGCACAATTTGAATATATCATTGCTGAGCTGAGCGATATTTTCGCCTCTGCAGACCTTGTTATCTCAAGAGCAGGCGCCAATGCAATCTGCGAATTATTGGCACTCAGAAAACCTAACATTTTAATTCCCTTGTCCGCAAAAGCGAGTCGTGGGGATCAGATTCTGAATGCCGAATCCTTTGAACGACAGGGCTATTCCTATCTGCTTAAGGAGGAGGAGCTTACTATCGCAAGACTCCTTGAGGCCATCAATACCGTCAAGGAGAAAAAGCAGGACTACATTGATGCTATGAATCAGAGTGAGCTAAACAATTCCATCGATACAATTATTAAACTGATCAAGGCTACGGCAAAATAAGTTGCAAGCTATAACAAGACATAGCATCATCTGAAACAATTAAAAGTGCGCATGCGAACTTTCTCTTGTCATAAATAAAACCCCTGTCCTCCGGCATCTTATTGATAACGGCTTTCAGGGGTTTTGTTTCTATTGTATTCTACCTGCTATGGCGGATGCCAGCGCAGCTGCTTCCCCCTCCTCATAGGCTCCGTGAACCCAGGTCATACTAACCTGATCTCCCCGGTATCTGGGAATTAGATGCATATGGAAATGGAAGATCGTCTGGCCCGCTGCCTCTCCATTGTTCTGCAATAAATTGATGCCATCACATTGAAGCTCCTCCGCAATAGCCTTGGCCAATTTTCGAGCTACAAGGATTGCCCTTGATGCTGTCTCATCATCCAACTCATATAGGTTCGCTGCATGTCTTTTCGACAGAATGATAACATGCCCCTTTGCAGCAGGTGAAATATCCATGATAGCTTTAAAATCTACATCCTCATAAAGAGTAGCCGAAGGGATCTCCCCCTGAATAATTTTACAAAAAATACAATTATCTTGCATAAAGCACCTCCTATGTCGATTGTTGTTTCACTCTTTTTATTGTAATATTTTCCATAATTTGATACTATGATATACATATGATCTAATATGCAAAAGATTCATCCTACTAAGCTTTTTCTTACGAAAGGGGGAAATCGTATGTTATCCGAGTTCAATAATGACACACTGGCCGGTATGATAAAGGCTAACCCTGAACTGGAACCTGTCATTCAGTCGATTATCACTGCAAACAAGAAAACTACCTCTATGCTGGTTCATGAGCTCCGTAATCCTTTAGCCCTTTTAAAGGGGACCATTCAATATATCGAAATGAAGCAGCCCGAGGTTAAATCCTTTAAGTATTGGGATCAGGTTCAGGATCTGATTAATGATATGGAACACATTATGCAGGATGCTTCCTTGTTAAATAATTCGAATCAGTTGAATAAGGAGGATACCGATTTAATCTCCATGATGGATAGTATCATTAGCAGCTTTATGCCCCAGGCAATATCACAGGAAATTGATCTTACCATGACCGTAGTACCGGGCAGTGAAGCTGCCTTTATCAGCTATCCCTGCGATAACGGCAAGCTAAAGCAGGTAATGATTAATTTGATTAAGAATGCTTTTGAAGCTACCAAACCCGGAAACTTCATACATATCAGACTCGAGCTACTTCCCTGTATAGAGGACTCCCCCTCCAAGCTCTCCATCACCATAAGCAATAACGGCAATCCCATCCCGGAGGATGCTTTGGAGAGCATATTCCAGCCCTTTGTTACCTATAAGAAGAACGGTACCGGTGTTGGACTTGCTCTTGCAAGAAAGGTAATCGATCTACACTATGGTAATATTACCGTCGAATCCGACGAACAGCTTACAGCCTTCACGATTCTACTGCCTGTATAGCCTGGTACCAGGATATACACACATAAAAAGAAGAAGGTTCTTTGCTATGTGAGATTGCGCCCATGCTGGGCGCACAAGAACGGGCCGTTGAGCATACTTTGCAACAGCCCCTTCCTCGATTATTTTTCGCTTAAATCCCTCCGAAAGTCCCTTACTACATCCCAATGTAACCTCCTGTAGCAAGCTCCAAACCGGATTACAATATATTAAACTGAAATACCTGGTCAAAGGTACGTAGCGTCTTAAAATTCCCCTTCGCCGTAAGCTCTCCCGACATAAATGCACCCTGGAAGGTAATTCTACCAAGAACCAATTTGTTCATTACAGCATGGGTGGTCTTTGCAACAACATCAGCGTCCGGTTTCTCACCATAATAGCATTTGAGTCGTTTGTCATTAATCTCTACCACCAGGTTCTTCTTCGTATCAGAGATCTGAATGGAATAGGTCGCAGCAAAATCATCTATGGGTCGGAAATTATCCTTTAAATTCTTTATGAATTCCTGTCCCCCTTCTCCATCCCCGCTTGTATCCAGCATATCCTTAAATAGCTGCGTCAGCTCCTCGATATCCTCCTTCTGCTTCTTTACATAAGAATC
>JAEYXC010000166.1 GCA_023428655.1 Bacillota bacterium
GAGCCCGCGAATTGAAGGATTAGTAGGTTCGTGCGTGACACGCGTTAAGTGTAAGTAAGTGGAGAGCTATGCTCTCAATGCGGGTGGTACCGCGGGAATTTCGACTTCTCGTCCCGAAGAATGCAAAGAATGCATTCTTCGGGGCTTTTTTTGATTCATAAATAAGCATTCAGCATTATGCTTCTATTTGGCCCAAAAGAATGCAATTGAGGTTTTGACTTGAACCGATGGCCGTCGAAGCCATCGTATCGCAGCTCTGCTATCGCAGAGTATTCAAAGTTGTCAGAATACATTTAGCACAAACTTGCAGTTTATCAGGAAGGGATGATTATTTATGGAATTTATTACAGGAGTAAAACAAAAGGATACGATGGAAATCAGTGATATTCTATCTCAGGATAGGAAGGGCAGTGTTAAACTCAATGGCTGTATTCATACGATACGTCATATGGGAGAGGTTGCCTTTGTCGTTCTTCGTAAACGGGAGGGCTTAGTGCAATGTGTGTATGAGGAAGAGATTACGGACATTGCGTTAAAGGATTTGAAGGAAGGGATGACCATTGAAGCAGAGGGGCTTCTTCACAGTGAAGAGCGTGCACCGCAAGGCTTCGAGGTAAGACTGACAAAGATAAAGATACTAACTACACCGAAGGAGGGGGTTATGCTGCCCCTGCCCATCGCTAAGTGGAAGATGAAGACTTCACTGGAGACAAAGCTGAATTATCGTCCCATCTCCCTGCGTAATATCAGAGAAAGAGCCATCTTTAAGCTTCAAGAGGGCATCGTCAGAGGCTTTCGAGATTTTCTGTTCTCTCAGGGCTTTACGGAGATCAGGACACCAAAGATTGTGGCAGGCAATGCGGAGGGAGGAGCAAATGTATTCAAGCTGGAGTACTTTGGAAGCAAGGCCTTCTTAGCTCAGAGTCCACAGTTTTATAAGCAGACCATGGTTGGTGTCTACGACAGAGTGTTTGAAGCTGCCCCGGTGTTTCGGGCGGAAAAGCATAATACGACCAGACATCTGAATGAATATACCAGTTTGGATTTTGAGATGGGATACATCGAAGGCTTTGAGGACATCATGTCCATGGAAACAGAGATGCTTCGTTATGTTTTCAATCTACTGGCAGAACAGTATGCTAAGGAATGCAAGCTGCTGGAGGTATCTTTACCCGATGTATCTAAAATACCTGCAGTTCGGTTTGATGAGGCGAAGCGTCTGGTTTCCGAGAAATACGATCGTAAAATTAAGAACCCTTACGATCTGGAGCCGGAGGAGGAGGTTCTGATCGGAAGATATTTTAAGGAGGAGTACGATAGTGATTTTGTATTCGTGACTCATTATCCATCGAAGAAGAGACCCTTTTATGCTATGGATGATCCCTCGGATTCTAGATTTACCCTAAGCTTTGACCTTCTCTTTAAAGGAATGGAGATTACCACAGGAGGCCAGCGAATTCACGATTATGAGGCTCAGGTAGCGAAAATGATGGCAAGGGGCATGAACCCGGAGGAGTTTGGGAACTTCCTCATGATACACAAGCATGGCATGCCTCCCCACGGAGGTCTTGGTATCGGACTGGAACGATTAACGATGAAGCTGCTGGATGAGACCAATGTACGAGAGACTACCATGTTTCCTCGTGATCTGTCGAGATTAGAGCCTTAATAAGGTCAAAGCTAGTAAGATACATCAGTAGGGAACGTTTATGAAAAGAATTCTTGCAGTGGTATAAAACTGGAATTATTGAAAGATAAATTAATGAAAAGGAAATGCTAGGAGGTATTAGAATGAAGATAACAGAAGAGACAGTACGTTATGTAGCAGCACTCGCTAAGCTTACCATCTCAGAGGAAGAGAAGGAAAAGACGGCGAAGGACCTGGATCATATTCTGGAATATATTGAGACCATGAACGGATTGGATACGGAAGGGGTGGAGCCCATGTCCCATGTTCTTCCGCTAAAAAATGTATTTCGGGAAGATGTAGTAACCAATCATAACCAGCGTGAGGAGCTGTTAAAGAATGCTCCCAAGCCCATGAATGGAAGCTTTGCTGTTCCAAAGACAGTGGAGTAGAGAAGACGATTGATCGTTAAGAACATTGAAGCTTAAGATGGAGGTTAATAGATATGAAGGATATTACATCATTGTCTGCGCTGGAGCTGGGCAGAATGATAAAAAGTAAGGAGCTTTCCGTTGCCGATGCAGTGAAAGCGCAGCTTGCGATGATTAAACAAAGAGATCCGGAATACGGATGTTATATAACAGTACTGGAGGAGGAGGCCTATGCTCAGGCAGAGGAGGTACAGAGAAGATTGGCCTCCGGTGAGCTTGCGGCTTCTCCCCTAGCCGGTGTTCCGATGGCGGTGAAGGATAATATCTGTACCAAAGGAATAAAGACCACCTGTGCCTCCAAGATCTTATATAATTTTGAACCAACCTATGATGCTACGGTCATAGAGAAGCTTAAGAGAGCGGGAGCGATCATCATCGGAAAGACGAACATGGATGAGTTTGCCATGGGAAGTACGACGGAGACCTCCTTCTTTGGAGAGACAAAGAATCCTTGGGATAAGAGGTGTGTACCCGGTGGCTCCAGCGGTGGTTCTGCAGCAGCAGTTGCAGCAGAGGAGGCATTTTATGCCCTAGGCTCCGATACGGGTGGTTCGATTCGACAGCCGGCCGGTTATTGTGGCGTTACAGGGATCAAACCGACCTACGGTACCGTATCCCGTTATGGGCTTATTGCCTATGCCTCCTCCCTCGATCAGATCGGAACCCTTGGAAGAAATATTTCCGACTGTGCGGCAGTCCTTGAGATTATCTCCGGTCATGATGGGAAGGATTCCACCTCCGTATCCCAGCAAAGCTATCGATATACTGACGCCTTAGTGGAGGATCTGAGGGGCATGAAAATCGGTATTCCAAAGGATTATCTTGGGGATGGAATTGAGGATGAGGTAAAGGCATCCATTCTAAAGGCAGCAGAGGTATTTCGTAGCAGAGGTGCTATGGTGGAGGAATTTGAGCTTCATTCTGTAGAATATGCCGTTCCCTCCTACTATGTCATTGCATGTGCAGAGGCCAGCTCCAATCTTTCCCGTTTTGACGGTGTCAAATATGGATATCGTACCTCGGAATATGATGGACTACAGGATGTCTATAAGAACTCCCGATCGGAAGGCTTTGGCAATGAAGTAAAGCAAAGGATGATGATAGGTGCTTTTGTATTAAGCTCAGGATATTATGATGCTTTTTATAATAAGGCATTAAAGGTAAGAGCTGTCATTAACGAGAGCTTTCGCAAGGCCTATGAGAAATATGATATCCTGCTTGGACCAACTGCACCACAGACAGCACCCCGTCTGGGAGAGAGTCTGTCCGATCCTCTTAAGATGTACCTGTCCGATATCTATACCGTAGCTGTGAACCTCGCAGGCCTGCCTGCGGTGAGTCTCCCCTGCGGCAGGGATTCAAAGGGACTGCCCATAGGGATGCAATTAATCGGAAAACATTTTGGTGAGAGGGATATCATTCGGGCGGCATACAGCTTTGAGAAGACCTTGACTTATGAGAGACCCTTAACACTTACAGCACAGGGAAAGGAGGTATAGGCTATGAAAGCATATGAGACCGTTATTGGTTTAGAGGTTCATGTTGAGCTTGCTACGAAGAGTAAGATTTTCTGTGGCTGCACGACTCAGTTTGGAGGAGAGCCAAATACCCACTGCTGCCCTGTCTGTACCGGTATGCCTGGAACACTTCCCGTGCTGAACCAACAGGTCGTGGAGTTTGCTATGGCAGCGGGCTTAGCACTGGGCTGTACGATTACACAAAGATGCAAATTTGACCGTAAGAACTATTTTTATCCCGATCTTCCCAAGGCCTATCAGGTCTCCCAGCTCTATTTGCCGATTTGCAGAGATGGTGGAATAGAGATAGAGACAGAGGCTGGAAAGAAGGTAATACGAATCCACGAGATACACATGGAGGAGGATGCAGGTAAGCTGGTTCATGATCCTTGGGAGGACTGCACTCTTGTCGATTATAACCGTTGCGGTGTTCCCCTCATAGAGATCGTCAGTGAGCCTGATATGCGATCGAAGGAGGAAGTAGTTGCCTATCTGGATAAATTGCGATTGATTCTCCAATATCTTGGTGTCTCGGATTGTAAGATGCAGGAGGGATCGCTGCGAGCGGATATTAACCTTTCCATACGTGAGGTTGGTGCTAAAGAATATGGAACCAGAACAGAGATGAAGAATATGAACTCCTTCAAAGCAATTGCAAGAGCGATCGATGGTGAGAGAAAGCGACAGATTGAGCTCTTGGAGTACGGTAAGAAGGTAGTTCAGGAAACAAGACGTTGGGACGATAATAAGGATACCA
>JAEYXC010000272.1 GCA_023428655.1 Bacillota bacterium
CGGTGGATGCATCCACCTCATACTCGTATTCCATGCCATCCTTATAGAATTCAATGTCATATACGGTGATACCATCGTCCTTATCGAGCTTAGCCTTTGAGAAGGTTACTCCGGATATGGAAAGTCCAGCATGCTTCACCGCGATGGATTTTGCTTTATCTATTCCAATATAGTTTTTGGAGCCACCTGAATTCTCGGTATTGTTGGTATCATTAGATACTTCTTGGTCGTCCTTCTCCAGAGCTTCAATGCTTTTGTCATGAACGGCGCCGGTGGTAGCATTAATCTCATAATCATACTCATGGGTCTGGGTGTAGAAATCAATATCATATACTGAGACACCGTCATCAGAATCAAGCTTCGCCTCGGTAAAGGTTACACGGGATGCAGCAACACCCGCATCCGCAAGTGCGATACTTTTTGCTTTTTCCAGGGTAATCTTTTTTGCCGGTGTCTTTTCGCTATTTGTAACTATTTTATCAGAAGAATTATTTGAGGAGTTATCTGTTGTATTTTGTGTGTTATCCTTGGATTCGGTGGTTATAGGCTGCTTGTCGGTCAGGGAGGAGGCCTCCTTTTGATTGTCTACAAATGTTTCCTTGCTCCTACTGTAGATTGTACCATCACCGGTATTGATCTCATATTCATATTCTACATTTTGAGCATAAAAATCGATCTCATATACGGAAATGCTATCCTCCGTGTCAAGCTCTGCAGTAGTAAAAGTAACAGCATCCTCGGTCAATTTTGCATCATCCAGTGCAATTCTTTTTGCCGCCTCCAGAGTAATTGATGTGGCAGCAGGTGCATTTGTATCACTCAATGAGGCTGTTTCAATTTCCTTTTTAACGACGGAACCATCAGAAGCATTGATCCAATAGTCGTACTCTGTGCCGTTTGCACTAAACTCTACTTCATACACAAATTGTCCCTGCTCGTAATCAAACTCGGTTTGGACTTCAGTTGCAGTGGCAGGATCAACCCCTGCGTCGACAAAGGCTAAATTCTTTGCTTTTTCTTCTCCAATGGAAGAATTCTGTGCTATAGTACCTGCGGCATAGACTGTTCCGGTGCCGAGAATTGCAATAATAATAAGAAGAGAAATAATGGATAAGGTCGCTCTCAGTGGAGTGCCAAATAATTTTTTCATTTTGTTTTTCATTTTAATGTTCTCCTTTCTTGAATATATCTCGATTATAATGAAGAAACATTAGAGCAACATTAGTACAAGTAAAATTTTAAAAATTATACGGGAAGGATTATATGAAAGGTACTACCCTGACCCTTTTTGCTTTCCAGCTGTATTCGTCCTCTATGAAAACGTACAATCTCCTCCGCCATGGATAATCCAAGACCGGTGCCGATACCACCCCTTGAAGCATCTCCTTGATAAAAACGACGGAATACCTTTTCCTGTTCCTCCTCAGCAATACCGATACCATCGTCCTTGACGGAGATTATGATCGAAGTTTCGGTTTTTTTGAGTGAAACATCAATATGGCCATCTTCCTTGCCATATCGATAGGCATTGGAAATCAAATTCATCAGCGCTCTATTTAAGATCTCCTTGTTTCCGGTATATAGGATTCCCTTTTCAATATTATGATAGGAAAGTTCTATATTATTTTCACGAATGAGAGCCATATCAGAACAGAGTGAGAGTACACTTTCTGATAGATCAAAAGGTGCAAAAGGATAACGGTCCGTTTTCATTCCCAGTCTTGTAAAGTCAAGCATGTCATTAATCAGGGCGGACATTTTTCTTCCCTGGCGCTGTATCACAGTGAGTGCGTTTTCATACTCCTTCACACTTCGTTCCTTCTCCAGGGAGTACTCGCACTGCGCCATAATCACGGACATGGGGGTTCTCAGCTCATGGGATGCATCGGATGTGAACTGCTGCTCCTTTTCAAAGGAGTGTTCCAGTCTGGCAAACATTTTATTGAAGCTGTCCGCAAGCTGGTGGACCTCATCCCTGCCTTCTCCGATTGTAATCCGACGCTTTAAGTCGTCACCTTTTCCAATCTGGGAAGCGGCCTCGGAGATTTGCTTAATTGGTTTTAATGTTCTTTCGGCAATCAGGTAGCCACCGATAATGGCAATCAGTACAAGAATGGGAAGGAGGGTAAGGGAGAAGCGGGAGATAGAAAGAATCTCTTCCTTACCCTGTGTCTCTGCTACAACACCTCTAAGCCATAGATCTTCAAGTCCAGCCTGTGTCAATGCCCGGTCGAAGATATAATAAGTAACGCCGCCGGCTTTAGTAGTCTGAATTACAGAATTCCTTAGGGGAACAGTAGAAGTACCCTGGGCGATTGGATTTTCGCCATATAAAAGCATAAGGTTTTTGTCGTATAATGCGGTGTAAACTTCATTGACAGCATCTAAGAAATCGTCGTCCACCTCCAGATAGCCGTTTTTATATGCTATGAAGTGATCGACATCATCAAAGAGATCCCCCTCATCCGTTCCACTATAGTATTCGACTTCATCCACATTGTTTTCCACCGTTTCTATCAGGTTGTCCTTGATTGTCTTTTGAAAGACCTGATTGCTGACAATTAGAATCACTGCATAGGTTAGCGATACTACGATGACGAGGGCAATCGCAAACCATAGTGTTATTTTTAAGCGGATTGAGAGGTATTTCATTGGTCAAGGTCCCCCCTTAATACATAGCCCCTTCCTCGTATGGTGTGAATCAGCTTTTCATCATGACCCTCATCGATTTTTTTACGCAGATAACTGATATACACATCAACTACATTCGTTCCACCCTCATAATCAAAGTTCCATATATGGTCCTCGATCTTTTCTCTGGAAAGAATAATTCCTTGATTGTGCATGAGATACTCCAATAAAGCATATTCCTTGGCGGATAAGGTTATCTCCTTATCGCCTCGCTTTACAATGTGTGTAGCACAATCAAGGGTGAGATCCCTGACCGTAAGAATATTGTTCGTTAATCCGAATACAGTTCTCGTCATTGCGCGAAGTCTGGCGGTCAATTCTTCAAAGGAAAAGGGCTTCACGAGGTAGTCATTTGCACCACTATCAAGGCCCTTAACTCGATCTGCGACGGAATCCTTTGCCGTAAGAAAAAGCACAGGAGTGGCTTTCCCTGTGTTGCGTAGCTCTTGAAGTACAGTATATCCATCTGCTTTTGGCATCATGATGTCTAGAATAACAGCGTCGTATTCGGTGTAGCTAAGGATGTCAATGGCCTCCTGTCCATCCAGGCAGCTATCAACACTATAGCCGTCCGAGGTCAGCTTCTGTGTAATGATATTATTTAGATCTTTTTCGTCTTCTGCTAGTAAAATTCGCACGGTTATCACCTCCATTTTCATATTATATGGAGATTTATTAGAAATTCATTAGTACATAGATAAATATTTATATTTGTGTATACCGGTGATATGGCTGAAGCATATAAATAGGAGATGTTCGTTATTAGCGATGAATTTATGTTAATTATATTGTGCTTATGGATTTATTTGGTATAATGAAGCTTATATTGTATTAGGCCTTTATGCGAGCGCGGAGGGCTAATAAACATTATCTTGGAGGGGGTTATTATGAAACAGAAGAGTAAGATTATTTTATCCTTGTTGGCAAGTGTATGGATTATACTTCCGCTTTATATTATTATACATGAAGCAGGACATTCTTTGATTGCCATTCTATGTGGCGCGAGAATCACCAAGTTTAGTATACTTGGTGCATATGTAAGCACAGAGGGTGGAACATACAATAACTTCACGGCTCCTTTAATGAATATTGCCGGTATGCTATTGCCTGTGCTTTTAGCCTTTGTTTACGCGCTGTTATACCGCAAAGCAGTTAAGAATGTTTTTTATCGTATTATATCCTTCTTCCTATGCGCCGCTCCCGTCTTCTCCATTCTTCCATGGGCTATTATACCGATTTTATACCGGTTTGGTAATCCACCACCGGGAGATGACGTGACAAATTTCTTGGATAATTCAGGAATTGATCCACTGCTTGTGACAATTGGAGCATTCATGCTATTGACCCCGATGATCCTATTAGTTTGGCATAAAGGGATTGTTAAGAATTATTGGGATACAAGTAAAGGGTTTGCTGTAAAAGAAACGGAAAGGGAGTATGAAGCAAAGAGATAATGTAGAATGAAGCTTTAGAAAGGCTGAATCAATGGAATGCTAGGGCAGTTGACTAAGCTTTTTCTGAATAGTCTTAATGAGCACCTAATCCCTGACGAGCTGATCGTATGTCAGGGGACTAGGTGCTCAACTTTATTTATAATATACAATTTCCTTAAGACTATTTCTTGCAGTGTTTTAATTTATCGGAATACTTCTACCGCCTTTTGCATCTGATCCACGATAGGGACTCCAAAAGGACAACGCTCCTCACAGGCAGCACAGCTGATACAGTGAGAGGCGTTCGCCGGAAGGCAATGATAATGAGCCCGGATGGAGGCAGGGATATCCTCCTGAAGGATGGCCAGATCATATAGCTTATTTACCATAGCGATATCGATAAAGGCCGGGCAGGGTGCACAATGACCGCAATAGGTACATTGTCCGAAATAGGAATGATAGGGAGCATTGGCTAAGACGGTTGCATAGTCCTTTTGCTCCTCGTCCGCATTTTCATAGGCGACGGCGGCATCCACCTCCTCCGGCGTTCTACAGCCAACCATAACAGAGGCTACCGCAGGGCGGGTTAATGCGTAATGCAGGCACTGTATCGGTGTCAGCGCGACACCGAAGGGTGACTGCTCTGCATGAAACAATCTTCCGCCGGCATAGCCCTTCATTACAGTGATGCCCACGTTCTCTCTCTCGCAGATCTTATATAACTCATCCCGTTCCGGAGCAATACCTCTGAGCTCTTCATTATAATGGTCCTGGAACAGATCATTGATATCCTCGCTGGAAGGAAGTAGATCGAAGGCAGGATTAAGGCTGAACAAAATCATTTCAATCTCACCGGAGAGTGCGGCAAGCTTGGCTACATGGGGATTATGTGTACTTAAGCCAATATGCCTTATGGTACCCGTTCGTTTTAGCTCTCGTACATATTCCATGAATTCCCCATGGATTATTTGATGGAATTCTGCTTCCTGATCCACATAATGGATCATACCAAGGTCTATGTAATCAGTCTGTAAGCGCATTAATAGGTCCTCGAAGGCTTCCTTTACCTTATCCATCTCGCGAGTACGCTCGTACTGATTATTCTGCCAGGTGGAGCCGATATGCCCCTGAATGATCCAATTCTTTCGATCACCGGCAATTGCTATACCGATATTCGAGCGCACATTGGGCTCGGACATCCAGCAATCAATAATATTAATTCCGTATTTACTGCTTTGATCAACCACTTTCTTAACCTGGAGGGTGCCTTGCTGTTCTAACCATTCGGCCCCCAGTCCGATTTCGCTTACCGTTAATCCGGTTTTTCCTAATTGTCGATACCTCAATTGTATACCCCCTTCATTGTTACTCCATTCCTTACGGGTGAAGATTTCATATATAACCTTTCTCCACGGAATGCAGATTTTTCCTTAATACTATCATATAGCTTAACCTGAATTTTATCAATCGAAGATTATGAAAAGGTAGATAACTAAGGGAGGAGGTGATGAAAATAGTGGTATGATTTACCATACAATTCGTTACCAGATTTATGAAATTTCGATTGTTTTTGACAAATTTCTACGTTATAATTAATTATATATAGATTACTATATGATACCGTTTTACTCAAACAGCCTGTTTTTTTGTCCTGCTTTCCTTTGCCGGAGATTAATAGAAGATGGGATGTGGAGAAGGTGTATGAGCTGGTTACCCCTTATCGGATAGCGAGGTCTACAACTGGAGAATTAGAAAACGAATATACGATGGAGGTAAAGGGTATGAAGATATTATCAAAGCTACTTAAGTCATTAAAAAGGACCAGTATTGGAGTGAAGCTACTAATACAGATTTTTATGCTTTTAGTAGTTGTCTGTGGTACACTTACAATAATATCCTATCAAAAAAGTTCGTCAGTCTTAAAAGCCAGTATTGAAGAAAATCTTACAAATAGTGTTCATGACAACG
>JAEYXC010000303.1 GCA_023428655.1 Bacillota bacterium
CTGCCCGGTGGACTTTTAATAGTTAGGACGTATTTCCTGTGTATTAAAAAAGCTCCCATCCGAAATAGGATGAGAGCTATATGCTTTCATTATACCACCTGTTTCACGTACTCCTACCAACTCGTCATCTATTTGAGCAAGCTCAATAAATTAATCCGTTTACCGAGGATATACATTATCTATATAACGGTAGATACCGGCGTAACCTACTCAGCAGGTTATAACCTCGCCTTTAGGTCTTGCTACTAGGGAGTGATTTTCAGTCATATGCTACTGGTACCGGGCTTTCACTATCCCCGGCTCGCTGCGACGTTTGCAAAATGCTTACTCTCTCCGTCATTGTATTTATCGATTTTTGATAATAATAGTATAAAAATTCGCGATTGTCAATAGTTACTTATTAGATACCCATTTTCTCAAGCCATTCCAACGCCTGCTCCTCTGTTTTACAATGAAGAATCTCCATTTTTGAACCGGAATTATTTTGATGCTTCTGGGATTGTAGCTTCATAGCTGCCGTGTTGCCATCAAGGAATGCGACAGCAGAACATCCTGCTTTTTCCAATTCCTCATGGAGAACAACAAAGGCAGCAGAGGTTTCCTTGCTCATTATCGGATCCATCTTGGTTGGATCAGCGATATAAGCCCACTTTTTTCCATCAAAACTCTTTGCCATCCGTAATAGGTTACCCAGTAAATCCTCAACATCCGTCGGCGTCCACTTACCGACACCCCCGGACTTCAGTATTCTTCTGCCCTCCACATCAGCGTAATATCCGGTTTTTGAAGTTATGGTAGCCATACTAATTTCCTCCTTTGTAATATTTATTTTTTCAGAGTATTAATACTCTTATTTAACTTTACTCACGCATATCTTTGACTAATTGATTTGATGTATTCATTATCTCTGTAATTTGTCCGGAAATATCTGATATTCCATCCGCACCGTCACTGGTAGCTTGGGTAATCTGATCCAAATTGGAGAGCAGACCGCTGATCGAATCCAGCATACTCTGAGAAGACGAGCTAAAATCCGCAAATAAGTTATGTATCACCAAGGAATCCTTCCTATAATTCTCAGCGACCTGCTGCATATAGGCATAATCCCTATTAACATCCTCTGAAACAAAATTAAGGAGTACCGTGGAGCTTCTTGTCAGATTGAATACAGCCTCTTTTACACTTTCCGTAATCGATTGAATTTGCGTCACGTTTCCTTTTGATTTTTGGGCTAGTTTTCTGATCTCCTCTGCTACCACCGCAAAGCCGCGGCCTGCTTCTCCTGCTCTGGCAGCTTCAATCGATGCATTTAGAGCCAATAGATTGGTCTGAGCAATAATTTGGGTAATGGCTTTCGATAGTAATGTAATCTGATCAACCACCTTTGCTTCTCTAATGGCTATTTCCAGCTCGGCTTTGACCTCGTGAAAGACCTTCTGTGCCTTACCTTGTGCCTCAGCTACATTAACCATTGTGCCATGAGCACTTGTTTGTATTTGATCGGAAGCTTTATTCCCTTGCTCAGCCATATCAGTAAAGTCCTGGATTGTTCCAGCAATCTCTAGTGAGGTTCCAGCAATATCGGTGGTGATTGCCGCAGTCTCCTGCATAGTTGCGGATAACTGCTCCGTGGCAGCAGCTATCTCCTCGATATGAATGTTCAAAACTTCAACACGATCTGTAATATGAACAGATGCTTGAACGTTTTTTCCCTCCGATACAGGTACATCATTGGTAACTCCATTCTCAGCTTTAGCACTCTCGAAGGCTGATTCTTTCTTCATGAATTTCATGACGAAAGCTCTCCAGAATTTATAATAAACTAGGATTAGAGAGAGAATATATAAGATTAGAATGAGGAGGATTGGAATAGCTGAACTTTTTAATAAACCCAGGACAGCAATTAATATTGGAATTACTAGAATACTACTTACAACCAGAAGATTAAGCGCTTTAGCGGAGAATTTTTTGAACATCACCATTACCTGCTTTCTTAGGTATTTTTTCGTTAAATTAAGTTAAAGTATTATAAAAATATGAATTCCAAATATTTTGACGCTTTTTGTCTAATTATATTAATATAATATCATTTTAATTTATTTAATTCAATATTTTATAAGCATTATTTGGTAATTTAGTTACTTTGTATATCAATATCTAAATATTAAGGTTGTTATCACTTTTTTTACTTCTAGACATATAGCTTATGCACAAATTTGCAGCGGCGTACCTATTATTTCAATTAGCCTCTGCAACGAGGAACTCTACCGGAATAGATTTTATAGATTGACTGCTTGACTTCTTCATGATTCTGGTATATGTTTTTTTATGTTATATCGGTATATCTTAGCTGTACTATACAGCGAAATGGAGGACCTTATGGGCAAACAAAATTTAACACTGCTCACCGATTTTTATGAGCTGACAATGATGCAGGGTTATTACAACAACAATAATAATGAAACCGTAATATTTGATGTGTTTTACCGCGATAATCCCAGTGGAAGCGGATATGCCATTTGCGCCGGCTTAGAGCAGGTGATTGAATATATAAAAGCCTTATGCTTTACGGATGAAGACATTGAGTACTTAAGATCCTTAGATACCTTTGGGGAGGACTTTCTTTCTTATCTTAAGGACTTTCGTTTTTCAGGGGATATCTATGCTATTCCGGAAGGAACCGTCGTATTTCCTATGGAGCCCATCGTAAAGGTTATCGCACCTATTATGGAAGCGCAGTTGATTGAGACAGCACTTCTAAATATTATTAATCATCAAAGTCTGATTGCTACGAAAGCCTCCCGTGTTGTTTATGCCGCCGAAGGACAACCGGTTATGGAGTTTGGACTTCGCCGGGCTCAGGGTCCTGATGCCGGTACACTCGGTGCAAGAGCAGCTGTAATTGGTGGTTGCCATGGTACCAGTAATGTGCTGGCGGCCAAGTTATATGATCTCCCCGTACTGGGAACCCATGCGCATAGCTGGATTATGAGCTTTGACGACGAGCTTTCTGCCTTCCGCAAATATGCAGAGCTCTATCCTCATAATACAACTCTTCTCGTAGATACCTATGATACTCTTCGAAGCGGTGTTCCCAATGCGATAAAGGTATTTGAGGAACTTCGTGCTTCCGGTAAAATACCTGAGAAATACGGCATTCGTCTCGATAGCGGCGATTTAGCATATCTGTCCAAAAAAGCAAGAAAAATGCTGGATGGAGCCGGATTTCCAGATGCTAAAATAACTGCCTCCAGTGATTTGGATGAATATTTGATTGATTCTCTCAAGACTCAGGGTGCAAAGATCGATTCCTGGGGAGTCGGAACAAGACTGATCACCTCAAAGGACTGCCCCTCCTTCGGAGGAGTATATAAGCTTGCCGCAATAAAGAAGGAAAACAAATTCATACCGAAGATAAAGCTATCAGAGAACCAGTGGAAAATCACGAATCCCGGTAATAAGACGGTTTTCCGCATCTATGAGAAGGAAAGCGGTAAGGTAAAGGCAGATCTGATTGCCCTTGCGAATGAAACCTTCTCCGAAAACGAAAGAATGTTACTTTTCGACCCGATTGCAACCTGGAAGAAGACCTATTTAGAGCCAAATACTTTCACACTCCGAGAGCTTTTAGTACCTATATTTTTAGCAGGGCAATGTGTATATACCTCACCTTCGGTAATGGAGATTCGCGACTATTGCCTGAAGGAGCAGGATACCCTATGGGATGAGGTTCGTCGTCTCATAAACCCACATATTGTGTATGTAGACTTGTCTGTTAGATTATATCGAATGAAAACAGAGCTCCTTGACAGCTTGACTGAGAGTACAAAATAAGACATTTTTCCCAAATATTACACTGGATATTCTTTGCATTTTACTGGTTTTTTTGTGTCAGTGTGATATACTAGTGGGAGGAGTGGATTAATATAACAATGCTTCATGGGGAGAACCTCGAAGCTCGCACATTAGCGTTCCTTCCAGGTTCTTCCTTGCCGTTTTGTTGTTACAGGCAGGTATCCCTCCGCGTTTTCTTTACGAAAGGAGTAAATGTTTTGAAAAACAGGAAACGAGTCATTATTATTTCGTCCGTATTAGCACTTACGGTTACCAGTGGAGTTGTCTTTCTAAAGGTTACAAAAACCGATGGAGCAGCTTATAATAGCTCAAATATTATTCAAGCCTACGAAGAGACAGCAGGTAACCAAGCGTCCGATCATAATACTGACTATACATATATCCCTCCTACACCGCTTAACGAACAAGTAGAAGAGGAAATGAATTCAATTGACACACCCGAGGAAGAACAACCCTTTGTTCCGGCAACCAAAATGGATCTTGATCCCTCCAGCATTACTGTCTTTGTGAACAAAGAACATGAATTACCGAAGGATTACAAGCCAGAAAATTTAGTTACACCGAAGATTATGTTCAATCTCATTACCTATGACGAGAGGACGCTGATGCGGCCGGAAGCCGCCCAAGCCCTGGAACAGCTCTTTGCACAGGCAAAAAGCGAAGGGATCATCCTATACGGCATCTCCGCTTACCGCTCCTACGAACGTCAGTATAAAATATTTACGAACAATATTGTTAAGAAGGGCAAGAGCCATACGCTCCGTTATAGCGCAGTTCCCGGTACCAGTGAACATCAGACCGGTCTCGCAATCGATGTATCCACCAAGTCTCTAGGATTTAAATTAACCACTCGATTTGCTTCCTCTCCGGAGGGCATCTGGTTAGGCCAGAATGCACACAAATTTGGTTACATAATTCGTTACCCGAAGGGCGACGAAGAGATCACCGGATATGCCTATGAACCCTGGCACATACGGTATGTGGGTAAGGAGCTTGCAGTTTATCTATATGATAATGATCTTACTCTGGAAGAGTATTATAACTATACTCCCACACCCGGCTTTGATTTTGAGAAGCGATATGCAGATTTAATCAATTACACTCCGCCTATCGTAACCGTGAGCCCTGAAGATGAGGAAGATCCTGACGCAGATGGCGAACTGACAGACGATGAGCTAGAAAACGACCTTCCGGAGGATATTATTCCGGAAGACAATGATACAACAGAAGAAGATCCTCCGTCACCGGACGATAACACCGATACACCGGACACTGAACCCGATGACAGCAATGAGGAGGAATCGAATGACGGTAATACGGAGGAAGAAGAGACAGATGAACCGATAACCCAGGAGCCGAATGACGAAGCTCCTGAACAAGGTACCACTCCTACTCCAACTCCGACACCGACCCTTACGCCTGTTCCCACCTTGACTCCAACACCAACCCCGGTAACCGAGGTAACGGACGATATTACCCTTGCAGCACTTCCCTCTGTTCAATCAATAATAAACGAATAATCGAATTTTTTACACATAAGATGCTTTAGAAATCCATATCATAATCAGGAGGATTTGAGAATATGCTACGATTAATTCTTGCCGGTATTTTCTTGCTCTTATTTTTTATTATTAGTATACCCCTCTACCTTATCGTATACATTATTGGGCGTTTCAACCGACGAGCTATGGTAGCCAGCTCCCAAACCATTGTTGTTTGGGCTTTCCACATTCTATTATTTATCTCTGGTGTAAAACGTACGGTAATCGGACGAGAGAATATTCCAAAAAATGAGGCGGTATTGTATATCGCGAATCATCGAAGCTATTTTGATGTTCCGGTAGCATATTCCAGCGTTCCCAATCTAACTAGCTTTATGGCGAAAAAGGAAATTGCTAAAATACCGTTTCTTAGCTATTGGATGCGATTCCTTCAATGTCTTTTCCTGGACCGCGAAGATATCAAGCAAGGTCTGAAGACTGTATTAAAGGGAATTGATCTGGTGAAGGCCGGTTATAGCGTATTCATCTCCCCAGAAGGTACCAGAAGTCAGAGCAAGGAAATGCTTCCCTTCAAGGAAGGAAGCTTTAAGATAGCCGAGAAGACCGGCTGTGCAATTATACCGGTCGCCATCCTGAATACCGACGAGATCTTCGAAAACCATGCACCACGGATCCATAGTGCACATGTCGTAATCGAATATGGTCAACCGATCTATCCAAAGGATCTTAGCAAGGAACAGCTTAAATTTCTTGGTTCCCATGTTCAAGGCATCATAAAGGATATGCTAATCAAAAATGAGGCTCTGGTATAAGGAAGTATATTTCATGGATTATGAATTTTACTATTTATTTTTTATAGAAAAGATGATACAATAAACGTTGCCTAGCTTGGCCGTGGCGTTAGAAATCGCGTCGTAAAGCTTGAGGAAGAATTCTTATAGGAAAGAGGAGGTACATATCTCATGGATACATGGGTTATCGTATTAATCGTCGTAGCAGTTGTTGTATTGGGCGCGATGATCGCATTATATTTTGTTGGTAAGAAGCTACAGAAGAGACAGGAGGATTCCGAAGCGCAGATGCAATCCGCTGCACAGACCGTCTCAATCCTCGTTATCGATAAAAAGAAGATGAAGTTAAAGGAAGCTAATCTTCCCAAGCTCGTATTAGACCAGACTCCAAGATATCTTCGCGGTTCCAAGGTCCCGATTGTAAAAGCTAAAATCGGCCCCAAGGTGATGAATTTGGTATGTGATGCTAAGGTTTTTGATTTAATTCCTATCAAAAAGGAAATCAAAGCTGTACTTAGCGGTATCTACATCATGGATGTAAAGGGCTTAAGAGGAAACCTGGAACAGAAGAAGGAAAAGAAAACCCTTCTACAAAAGGTATCCGGTGTCTTTAAGAAATCCGAGAAATAAAGAGAATGATCCTCTTACCTTTATGATAGTTTATCGAAAGGTAAGAGGTTTTTATTTTTAAACAGAAAGGAGTTACTATGCGAAAGAGAAATCTTGTACTGCTGTCCATAATCTGTATCCTGACCATTATTGCCCTTACAGGGATACTTGTAATTGTTTATGATCAACGACAAACGCATAACAATGAACAGACGGAGCCTGTGGATCCTACGCCTTCTCCTACCGTTACCCCCATACCCTCCACACCTGTTCCCTCTCCTACCCCCGCTCCGACACCAACACCGGCAGAGGTACGTAAGGAGCCCATCGTCTTAGGCTTTGCAGGGGATGTAAATCTGGATGAGGATTCCCACCCGGTTGCAAAATACGATTCCGAGGGGAAGGGAATCTTAGGCGTTCTCTCCGAGGATTTGGTTGAGGAAATGAACGCTGCCGACATTATGATGTTAAATAACGAATTTGCTTATAGTACCAGAGGTGTTGAGGAGACGGATAAATCATATACCTTCCGTGCTGATCCGAGCAGAGTAGGTATTCTGAAGGAGATGGGTGTGGATATTGTATCCTTAGCCAATAACCATGCACTTGATTTTGGTCCCGATGCTCTCCTTGATACCTTCACCACACTAGATTCAGCAAAAATCGCTTATGTGGGTGCAGGAGAAAATATGGCAAGAGCAAAGGCTCCAATTTATTTTACCGTAGGGGATAAGACCATTGCCTTTGTAGCAGCCTCCCGCGTCATCTTCGCTATGGATTGGTATGCAACAGATACCTCGCCCGGAATGATTGGAACCTATGACCCTACCCTCTTCCTGGAGTCCATCCGAGAAGCGAAGGAGAATGCTGATTTTGTTGTTGCCTATGTTCATTGGGGCGTAGAGAGGAAGCACGATCCGGAGAATTATCAGAAGGTATTTGCAAGGAACTACATTGATGCAGGTGCGGATGCGGTCATCGGCTGCCATCCTCATGTCATGCAGGGCCTTCAGTTTTATAAAGGAAAACTTATCGCCTATAGCCTTGGTAACTACTGGTTTAATAGGTCCACCAAGGAATCCGGGATGCTGAAGATCTATCTGGAGTCCGATGATACACTAAAGGTTCAACTTCTTCCTGTGATGAATAAGGATACCAAGACCTATATTCTGACCGGAGAAAAGGAACGCAAGAACTACTTCGATTTCATGGAGGGTATCTCCTTTGATGTGAAGATCGATGAGGAGGGCTTTGTGACAGAGGCCGATAAGTAGATTAACCCTCAATTAAAGATAAGTCAATAAAGCGAATATTTCGATACAAGATTTTTATAAAGAAAGAGAAGTGACATTCGGGAACCGATTATGTCACTTCTCTTTCTTATAATAGAATACTATAGTATTAATAATTCGCCAAAATCATATTGCTTTGTGTAAAGCCTGATAATGATAATTCAATTGATAATCATAATACCAAATATTTCAGCGGCAAACTTGTAGAATGTCCAAAGCAATACAAATAATTACCCGCCTATGTGTATGTTTATAGTTAAATAATATGGATAATTTTACCGTTTTGTTGTATAATAACATCAAGTCTAATCATCCATATAATGAATATTCAAGTATAACTCATCGGATGGATGATTATTAAGAGTGATGCATTAAATATGTAACAGGACCAAAAGGAGGGAACAAAGTTATGAGATTGGGTAGAGAAATTTATATAGCATTAAAAATACTACTGATCTATGCGGTAACCACATTCTTCTTTCAATTATCTCAAAAACTTAGTCCTCTGATATTCGCCGTAAACAAAGGGGATGGAATCAAGAATTTCATAGAAGTACACCTGATATGGTTTATTTTAATCCTCCTAATCATTATCGTTCTTTTTATGTATATAAGAAAATCGGAAAGTAAATTTAGCCTTTCTTTCATACATAACCCACTGATTAGGTTGACTTCTGGACTTTTAATTATGTTTGATGGATTATTTAATTTATTAATTAGTATACCGGTTGCTTTTTCAAATCTCAAAGCAATCCATCAATTTTCAGCTGGTATTGAAAATGCATTTGGATCCTCAAGAGCAACTCTTTTTACCTCGAATGTAATTCCATCCTTGTTAAATATGCTACAGATATTATTAGGTTTATATTTGATTTTGCGCAAAAAGCAAACTATGCCAGAAAAAGTGGATTAGCTTCTATTTATTTACCATGTCCTATTGCAGCCTTCAATATATTCTGTAAAGCTCCATCCTATCTCCAACTCTATGATTGAGACGACCGGATACGGATTATAGTCCGGTTATCGGAGATATGTTCTTCCTTCGAATAGAGTGAGTATTCCATAGTAACCTCGAGGGTATGGTTGGTTTCCTCTACAATAAATTGCGAGGTCTGCGCTTGAAAGCATAAGCTTCCATAAGGGGTTTGATAGGTTACTGGTGTTGTATGCATTAGGTCAAAGCTCATCTCAGAGCTGGAAGCTCCTCTTTTTGTCATCTCAATTTTCTCTGCACCAATTTTAATCATATTCTTGCTGCGTCCCAGTCCATCTTCAGACAGCTCCTCATATTGAATATAGTGCTTATCATTATGCATATGATAGGTTCCTGAAGCGGTTATGAGAATCGGCTCTTCCTCAACCCCTATCTGGGTTCCTTCAATAATAATGGATACCTCTTTCGTCATTCTGACCTCCTAGAAATCTTAAATAAGATGATTAAAGCATCTATTCATTGTACTACCTGTCCCTTCTTAGTTCAAGCCCCTTATCTACTGAAGGCATGTATAAATTCTTCATTCGTGGCAAGACTCCAATTAGAATAAAATTATGGAGGCTGTTATGAATACGAACTATGATAATAAAAATATCCCTGACTATACACCAATGGATCAATTGCCACACACTTCCTCGCTTCCCTCGACTAGGGACCGTTTTCCTACCCACCTACATAGAAATCCTTTACCAAGAGGCTTCAACTTCCGGCTATTGATACTCATCCTGTGCTTCGCCGCATTATCAACCTGTTATATTAATTCCAGTGCAAAGGCGGATACCTCCCTTCAAGAAGGAATTGCGCATAAGGTTCTGCGCTTTCACGTCATTGCAAACAGTGACAGTGAAGAGGATCAGACGCTAAAAATGACTGTAAAAGAGGCACTTGTCGATGATTTATCTCCTCAGCTAAAGGATATTAACGACATGGAGAAGGTTCGATCCATCGTAACCAATCAACTTGGCACCATACAGTCAAAGGCTGAGAATATCATTCGCCAGCAGGGCTTTGATTATTCCGTATCCGTATCCCTTGAGAAATGTTACTTTCCCCTAAAGCTTTATGGTAACTACGAATTTCCCCCCGGGTATTATGAGGCCTTACGAGTAAAGATTGGAAAAGCGGAGGGTAAAAACTGGTGGTGCGTAATGTTCCCTCCTCTTTGCTTCGTGGATGAGACCTACAGTATTGTAGATGATAACTCGAAAGAAAAGCTTCTTGAGCTTCTAACCGATGAAGAGTATGATGTTCTGATCAGCGGTAGAACGCCCGTAAAGGTCCGCTTCAAATTACTTGATAAGATAAAAGGGCTATTCACCAACTAGCAGTATATACAATACCGAACGTTTCTCCATTCTCGTGAAGCAAACCAGTGATTCTATTTCCATGAAGCACTGGTTTTTTACATGGTACTCAATCCTGAATTGTATCCGACTCATTGATGTGATAGAATACTTCTATCCAAGTATACAACGGAGGTAGCTATGAACTCAATTACAGTGAAAGCCTATGCCAAAATAAATCTCGGTCTTGACGTAATAAGAAGACGTCCTGACGGATATCACGACGTATGTATGATTATGCAGTCTCTGGACCTGCATGACCTGATAACAATTAGTAAATCAAAGGAGGATGGAATTAGAATTCGCACTAATCTCCACTACCTTCCCAGTAATCAAGACAACCTAGTATATAAAGCTGCGGCTCTCTTTCTTAAAACCCTTGGTGTCGAGGAGGGTCTGTTCATAGAGCTTGAAAAAAAAATTCCGGTAGCTGCCGGACTGGCTGGCGGAAGCTCGGATGCAGCCGCTACATTGATTGGCTTAAACAAGCTCTATCATGCCGGAATGACCCTCCCACAATTGCAGGCGCTCGGGGTTAAGCTGGGAGCAGATGTTCCTTACTGCCTTATGCTTGGCACCGCTCTGTCCCAAGGGATTGGCGAAGTGTTAACCCCCCTCCCTCCCATGCCTTCCTGTTCTATTCTTTTAGTAAAACCGGATATCAGCGTATCAACAAAATATGTTTATGACAATTTAAAGCTGAATGAAACAATTCAGCATCCGGATATCACTGCCATGATGGCTGCATTGACGAATAAGGATATCTATGCCTTAGCCAAAAGCATGGATAATATCTTGCAAACCGTTACCATAAAGGAATATCCGATTATCTCTGATATCAAGGATAAGATGAAGGAGCTTGGAGCACTGACCTCTCTCATGAGCGGCAGTGGCCCTACTGTTCTAGGTATCTATCAGAATAGAGCAATGGCCAAAAAGGCCCTTTCATACTTTAAAAAATATCAACATTATGGCAAGCA
>JAEYXC010000311.1 GCA_023428655.1 Bacillota bacterium
GGTATTCCTTTCATCAAATTAGCCTCCATACGCTTCGCTGTGATTAGTGTAACGATTTCCCGCTTAACCTCAATCTTATCGCTGATAATCGTTCCGGTAAGCTTTATTACACTGATTAAATCTCCTCCGGTACGCTTCGCTGTATGGAACACCTCTGAAAAGCTTTGGATATCTTCAATCTGGCTTCTTACTGCAAAGTCCTCTAGGACCTTCTCCACCGTAACATTCATTCTTAGCTGATTAACCATATAGCCAAACTCCTGCATAATCATTGCATTCTCTTTGTAGATATGTTTCAAATCCTTTCGTGCCTCTTCTAAGGCATTTTCTGCAGAATAGCCGGCCTCCAAAGCAGCTGACAATGCCAGAATTCCATCTCTGAACTCTAAGTTGAGCTTCCATTTTCTCTCCTTGATGAGCTGCCTTTTTTTATTCTTTATAAAAAGATAGGCAAGTGGCATCATGAACCCAATACCAATGGGGTGCTGATAAAAAAGGTACCCAAGGACACTGATTATTAACGCCCCTTGGAGCAGGTACTTCAGTTTTTCCATTCTTGAAAATCGATAGCTGTCATAATCGACCAACTCTTTCTTACTCCTTCCTAATAAGCATCGGTAATTGTAACCCAAGATCCTATTATCAATGTACATGCAGTAGTGTCTTTATTTATCCTCGCAGTTACCACGATCTCATTGTTCAAAATCAAGCTTTTACGACTGAGAATACACCCGCTCTTTTTAATTTTTCTACTCTCTGAAGCTCATTTCTTTTAACCAGCTTACCGACGACTTTGCCTTCCTCCTCTGTGATTTCTTCGAATTCATAAATGGTATTCAGTTCAATCTGTCCATCCTGACAGTCCAGTATCTCACACACCTCAAGTAGTCTTCTGGAACGATCCCTAAGCCTTCCAAGATGAACGATTAGATCAATGGCCGAAGCAATTTGCTTCCGTACAGCCAACAAAGGAATCTCCGCTCCAAGTAATACCAATGTCTCCAATCGGCTGAGCATGTCCGCCGGAGAATTCGCATGCCCGGTAGAAAGGGATCCGTCGTGACCGGTATTCAGGGCCTGAAGCATGTCAATGGCGGCTGCATCTCGAACCTCACCAACAATAATTCGGTCCGGTCTCATTCTAAGGGAGGTTTTAATCAGATCACGAATCGTAATCTCATTACTTCCTTCCGAATTGGCATTTCTGACCTCCAGACGAACAAGATTTGGAATGTTGCGAAGCTGAAGCTCAGCGGAATCCTCTATTGTAATTATTCTTTCACTTGGGGGGATATAATTTGATAAGACATTTAGAAATGTGGTTTTACCGGAACCGGTTCCACCGCTGATAAAGATATTATAACCAGCAACGACTAATTGCTTGAGGAAGATTGCCACCTCCTCGGTAAGAGAATTTAGCTCGATAAGCTGTTCCATGGTAATAGGCTGATTGGGAAACTTTCTTATGGTGATAATCGGTCCGTCCATTGCGACAGGCGATAATACGATATTAACTCGGGATCCATCCGGCAGCCTGGAATCGACGATCGGCGAGGCTTCATTAATGATACGATTGGAATGGGACACCATCTGCTGGACCACATCCTCCAGCTTCAGCGTAGAGTCGAAGGATATGTCCCTGGCAGCGATTCTACCGTTTTGCTCAACAAAAATCTGCCTCGGTCCATTTACCATAATCTCTGTTATTGTATGGTCCTCAATCAACTCCTGTAACACATCGAATTTTCGAATAGAATTAAAGATATCCTTACGGAGTCTTAGCTTCTCTGGGATACTGATATATTCCTCTTTGCCAAACTCCATAATAATCCGGTCTATGGTCTCATTCAGCTCCTCATCCCCAACCTCCCGGCAAAGATCAATTTCCTTAAGCACTCTTTGCTGAAGTAGTTCCTTATATTGCTTCATAGGTAACCTCCGTTATTCCCTATTAAGATATTCCTTCGCCTGCAGCCATACGGAGCTTTCCATAAGCTCCTGTAGGCTGTGATATACCACAGCTCCACTCCTGTCCCAGCTACGAGGGACACTTCTGAATTTGGGATTACGGATATCGAAGCCAATGATATCCATCTGCCTCTCCCACTCCCGGACTACATCTTGCTCAAAGGCAAACTGCCCCTTTATCAGGATTACCTGGTCACTGAGCTTAAGTAATTCCATACCGGCTTCCTGGTAGTAGGGAAGATAAAAGATCACATTCTGATAATCCGTACCGGTTCGAAGCAGTTCAACCCATCTATGAATATCCTCTTTGTTCAGGGCTAGTAGGTCAAAGCCATGTTGAACTCCTGCCAAATATGCAAGATTGTTATTATAATGCAGAAGCTCCTTCCACTTATACAGTGAACTCGAATTTTCTTTTAGATAATAAATAAATTCAGATAATACCATGTCCATTGGCTCAATAAAATCGAGCAGCCTACGGGACAGTGGCTCAAGGGGTAGAAATAGAGCCTTCCCTTGCTTTGCAAGCTGAAAGCCCAGGGACCAGGCAAATCCCATATCCTGATCACCGGGAACGGGCGAGAACAGCGTAATTAGATTCATGCGATTTGGGTTAGTGCTTACAGATATTTCATCCTGTCTGCGCATATAATCCGATCGCAGCTGCTCCATCATCCTTTCTATGGATTGATATCTGAAGATTTTATTTTGTTCCGTGTTTGCCTCATGAAGCTCTTCCGTGAGCAGATAGGAGTACCTCACACTTTCTGTAAAGGGATTCTCTAGGAATTCTCTTGAACCTGACAGTAACAGTTCAATTCGATGTTCAAGAAGATAGGCCTCCAGCTTCTCCTTTTTGGTAAATGCTATGACCTCCCATTCAAATTCCTGCTTATGCTGAAAATATTCCATAAATCGAGCAGCATAAATTGAATCAGAATCATAGAGTGCTATGATTTTTTTCAT
>JAEYXC010000406.1 GCA_023428655.1 Bacillota bacterium
TCTCCTTGGGGGGAGATGGAGCGATAGCCATAACAATCGGGATCCTTGGGATCACTGATGAAACGATTGGTATAGATATAATCACATATGGTTTCTATATATTCCTTCATGCTTGGATACACGGAGAAGATTACACTGCTTTTCTGACCATCCTCCAGCTCGATGAGAATTTTTCTCTCTCCGGCTTCGGAAAAGGGTCCGATATGGATTGGCCCATCTGTCTCTAAGGTGTCGTCAAACTCAACTCTTGGTTCATCGTCATGCTCTGTTACACAAAGGGATTGATATCGGACGGGCTTTCCGCCACGCACCGTCAGAGTGGCAACTTCACCAACCAAGGAATAAGGTGGGTAATCTACAATCGCAGTATTTAAGGAGAGTAACTTTTCCGCTGCTTTGTTTGCTTCGCACTGTCTTATCTCAAATATTTCCGTAAGACTCTCTTCCGGTTCCAGAGTTATCTTATGGTATAACTCGCTGTATTGCCAGTCGATAAGAGGGCGATCCTCCTCAAGATGAGGCCATGCAAGTGCGGCATTAAAGAAGATGGCACCGCTTAAGGAAGGAGATACCTGCTCAAAGAACAGATTTCTATAGGCACAGGCAGAACCGACTGCTTTCATTCCACCTGTTATATTCTGTACAATATAATCCGGTCCTTCACCGCTTCTTTTTTTGCAAAGGAAATAGGGCTTACTGATCCCCAGGGTTGGAACCATGGACCAGGAAGCGGTAAGGTTTTTCTCTATTTCAGTATTACATAGGTAGGCCACCGGAATAAAGTGAGCCAATTTGTTAAAAACAATATTCTTTACAGTGTTGTTCTTTATTGTAGCGCTTAACTTAATACCGTCTTTCAGAAGCTCATACTGATAGGTGAATTCCATTCCATGGGCTTCTTTGATAACGAGAATACGTTCAACTTCAGCGATGACTTTATTGGGGGAGTAGTACCCTGTTTCACCTGATAATCCACAATCTGTTTCGTACAGTGTGGATCCCAGTAAACGGTGTTTATAATCAGAGAAATTTAACTGATCTAAGGTTTCTGATGAAATAAGGAAGTTGCCGCCATCTTTATCATTCTTAGTGTACAGACCTTCCATAAGTCCAGTTTCCGGATTGAGCACTAATTTAAAGGTGTCATTTTCGAGAGTAGTATACATAGTAAGTTATCCTTTCAAACCAGATGTTTTAATTCCTTCCACTAGATATTTCGAGCCAAATAAATATAATAACATCGGAGGAATAATCATTAAGCTGGATGCAGCCATTATGGTAGGCCAGTTAATAACAAAGGTATTTCCCTTGATATACATATAGCTTGTCATAAGAGAGATTGTTAAGGTACGCCATTTTTCGCTATTCAGGTAGAAAACAGGCTGTGTTAATTCATTCCACCAGTATACGGAGGAAAGGATCGCGATGGTTGCATAGGTAGGCTTCGACAGTGGTGCCAGCATTCGAAAGAAAATACCTGCGTGAGTACAGCCGTCCATGATTGCAGCCTCATCCAATTCCTTAGGTATGGAGCGGAAGAATTGGCGAAATAGGAAAACATTATAAGGGAAGGCAAAAAATGCCGGAACAATCATAGGTAATAAGGTGTCCAGCCAGCCTACCTTACCAAACATAATATACTGAGGAATAATTAATGCAATTCCGGGAACCATCATGGTACCAATGATAAGGCTGAAGAAGAAATTCTTACCCGGAAATTCCATACGTGCCAAAGGATAGGCAACGAAGGAGGAGGAGATTAAGGTTCCTACGCCCGTACCAATCATCAAGATAACCGTATTTCTAAAGTACAGAAAGAAGTTTGAGGATTTAAAAATATAATTAAAGTTATCCAAGATAGCATTTTTAGGAATAATATTCGTAGAGGTTGTAAACTCCGTTAAATTCTTAAAGGATCCGGAAAGAATCCAAATGATAGGTAAAAACATGATAATGGCAACAATTATTTTTAGAATAGTGATGAGTACGCCCATTCTCTTTGCAGCTGCCTTTTTCTTTTTTGAGATCATAACCGTGCCCCCTTAGTTCTCATAATAAACAAGTTTCTTTGAAAGTGTAAATATTCCGACACCAATAATACAAGCAAGTAAGAATAAAATTACGGATAAAGCGCTGCCATAGCCCACCTTTTGATTACTGAAGGCTTCGTTATAAATTAGTAAGCTGAGAACCTGTGTCATTTTATTCGGATCACCTGTCTCTCCGGTTAGGGGGTATAAGAGTGCAAAGGAACCATTAAGCGCACTGATGCTTCCCATAACGGTATTGAATAATACAATCGGAGATATCATGGGTAAGGTTATGCTGGTAAACTTTCTCCACGCGTTAGAGCCATCCAGATCACTTGCTTCATAAAGCTCTCTCGGAACATCATTCAGGCCGGAGCGGAAGATCAACATCATCTGTCCGGTATTATAAGTAAATAGGGTGATAAAGAATATCACAAGGTAAATGGTGTTTTTATCAAATAGCCAGTTAATTTGCACATTTGAGCCGGACACCAGGGATAGAAAGGCATTCAGAAGTCCCGCATCTCGACCGAAGATGGTTCGAAAGGCATATGCTAGAGCAACGGAAGGAACGACTGAGGGTAGGAAATAACAAAACTGGAAAATACCATTCCATCTCTGCTTGCGATTTAGTAAAAGTGCCATAATCAGAGCCCAAGCCGCAGTGATCACCATCATTACCAGGGTAAAGAAGATAGTTACGCGAAAGGAATTCCAGAAGGTGGCGCTTTTGAAAATGTTAACATAATTGTCAAAGCCAATAAATTTAGAGATACCATTCAATTTACGATTGGTTAGACTTACGATAAACATAAATACTACGGGGAACAGGGTAAAACATAAAAAGCCAATAAACCAAGGCAGCATAAATGCATAGGCAGTTAGATTATTCGTCAGCTGCTTATTCACTTTTTTCTTGCTCTTGTGATTTTTCATAAGATGTCCTCCTTATCCAGAAAAGGCGGTTTCCCAAGCCAGAAGAAACCGCCTAAAAGTTTTATTCGTATTACTTCAGGGTATATCCAATGGTTTCAGCAGCATAGCTCATTGCCTCTTCCACGGATTTTTCAGGTGTAGCCTGCCCAACTAATACAGTATTAAATAAGCTGATTGCATTATTTGTGACTCCGGAGGGTAAGCATGTATAGCCGAATACACCAGCAGCTAAGGAATCTGTAATCGCATCCCAATTTTCGATTGTTGTTGCGGTTTCTACCTTCCATGCGCCCTTATCTGCAATCGTTTTTAAAGCAGAAGGGTTACCGCTTGCCTTGGAGTTAATCGCTTGTCCCTCTTCTCCCATAAGCCATTCAACTACCTTCCAAGCAGCATCTTTGTTTTCGCTGTTTGCATTGATTGTATAGAAGCCTGTGTGGAGTGTATTGTATTTGATTTTATTAGTAGGAATGGTGGCAATATCCCAGTTGAAAGCTAATTTATCACTATAGGTACCGATATTCCAGCTTCCAAGCCAGCTCATAGCAGCCTTGCCGGCAGCAAATTTATCACTGGTATCTGAGGAGGGTTCGGGCATAATACCCTTTGTCACCATATCAGCGCAGTCAGTAATAAAGGAAACAGCACCTTCGCCAATAACTAATTCACCGCTTGCCGCATCATAAACCTGGTCTCCGGCACTACCGATTCCAGCCCACCAGGTCTGGGTATTCGGAATATCAAAGCCATATACAGCAGTTGTATTATCGGTATTATACTGTGTTAACTTCTCAGCAGCAGCAAGGAAATCAGCATAGGACCAATCATTGGTAGGATATGCAACACCAGCGGCATCAAACATGTCCTGATTGTAAAATAATACTTCAGTAGCAGCACACCAAGGAAGACCATAGGTTGCGCCCAAGCCCTCTGTTAACTGGCTTACCGCATCAATGAAATCACCCTGGTTAATGGAGGAGCTTTTAAGGTAATCATCCAGGGCGATGATACCTTTTGCATCAGCAAAGTTCTTAATATCATTTTCCCAAACCACATAGATATCAGAGGAGGTGTCCTTTGTGGATACCATTTGGTTTAATTTGGAGGAATAGTCACTCTCCGGAATTACGTTTACATTAACCTTTACCCCGGTAGCCTTTTCCGCTTGCTTATACATATTTAATTCGTCATCTGCATTTGGTTCATTCCATACGGAGATGGTAATTTCAGGCTGCTTATCGTTCTGACTAACATCTTGGTTCATATTTCCTTCATTCGTGCTTTTAGAGCCACAACCCACTAATAACCCACTTAAAAGTGTTACAGTTACTAAACCGGCCATAATTTTTTTCATGTTCATAATATTACTCCCTTGGATAGGTTTTTTGATAGTTACATATTTCCAATCATATTGTGTTACAAAGTGCCAATATTATTATGCTGCAGCATACAAATTACTAGTAAGGTTAATCGATTAACAACTTTGGATAAAAAATATTTTCACAGAGGTTACCTAATGTGAAAAGTTATGAATGACAAATGATTAATCGATTAACCTTTTGCGCGTTAGTAAGTTTGTACATATTTGATTATACACCTTAGCTGAAATATGTCAATATTTATTCTGATTTTTTTTAAAACTTAAAAGGATTAGAAATAATTGCGTAGAATTGCATACATATCTTGGATGAAACAATGTGGAAGGTGTTCAATACAAAAGGGTGTCGGTGGGAAGTCATTTACTTTTAGGTTGAACATAAAGCTTATGTAAAACTAGTTAAAATATTTAAAAAAGGTACTGTTCAATCCTAATTATTTATATTACAATTAAGCTACGACAAAATGTACCAAATAGTTACAACAATATAAGATATAAGCTATTTAAGTTATAAGCTTGATCAAAAATATCCTTCATTATTATAGGAGATATTAAATGAAATTAACTGATATAGAAACGGAAAATAAGCTGTTACTAAAATTTAAGTATAAAGAAAAAAAATATAGCATGGTTGTAATGCTGTTTGCAAAAAAAGTCGGGTATATTATAATACCCTCCATCCTAGAGAATGATCAGGTTGTACCTCCAGAGGAGCTAAAGGAAGCAGAGATCATCTATACGGTTAAGGATGGTATCTTCCGCTTCGGGCAGTTAAAAATCGAAAGTACCTACTATAAAGGGGTAAGAGTATATAATGTCAGCTCCGACGAGGAAGTATCCCGAGCGAATCGTAGGCAGGCATATCGCATGTTCATCGGAGAATTAACAACGGTAACGGTGATAATGGAAAACGGAAAGAGCAGGTCAATAGAAGGAATATTAAAGAATGTTAGCATAACCGGGATGAGTATCGTATTAAAGCAGGAATTTGATGTAGGTACCACCATGAGAATTCTTTATGAATTCGAGGGACTTACCTTTCTTCTACAGGGAACCGTGATTCGGAAGGATAAGATGAACGGATATCGAGCATTTTCCTATGGCTGTATCTTTAAGGACCCAAATCACAGCATTAACCGGGTTATCATACAGAAGCAGATCCGGAACAAAAAGAATAACACTTAACGAATAATTCTTAAAAGATCGAACAACATCAGTTATTTCTTGCATTTCTTGGGATTGTACCTCATACGATATATTGGACATAGTAGTGTGAATGAAAAAAATTCACACAGGTCTGCATCTAGGATGCGGCCTATGAATATGGTGCGTTGTACTTGAGATGGCTCAGGAATCATGCAGGAAAGGAGTAATCAGAATGGAATTCTTATCACGTTATGTGGTTCTAGTAGTATTGGCCATTTGCTTATGTCTTGGATACATAATCAAGCACAGTATATCCTTTATCCCGAATAAGTTTATCCCACTCATTTTAGCGGTGGTGGGTACTTTACTAAATGTTTGGATCAACGGATGGACCTTTACACCGGAGATACTGCTTGGAGGTCTTGCAAGTGGCCTTGCAAGCACCGGAGCCTTTGAGCTGATGCGAAATATAACAGGTAATAGCGGAGCTACGGAAGGCCCGACATAATAAAAGAATATTGCGTAAGAAAAAGGAGCATCCTTGTTCTAATCCGAGACTAACTTGCGGAGGAAACAAAGAGCTCCTGTTTAATTATTAACATAAAAGTAATTCTTAAAGGGCACTTTCTGCCATTGTTTGTCCTAAGGAACGAAGGATCGGTTCCAGGTTCTTTTCCTTAGTAAAATCCAAGGGATTTTCATAACTGGCAAGCATGCCTTTGGTATCTGCATCCGGATTTTTAATCCTTTTCAATTGAAGCTTTTTCAGCTGCATTAATACTTTATAAAAGGGACTCAAGCGGTTGTAATCAAAACCTCCCCGTAGGTAATGGAACTCAATCCGACCTTGCTGCTCAGGTGGAATATTCGTCTTAATGAGCTCCTCTGCAATTCCCTTATGATTGGGAGAGGCACCCACTGCAAATACAATTAACCTCTTATCCTTCAATTGCTCAAAGTTTTTTGTAATAAGCTTTATGCCGC
>JAEYXC010000436.1 GCA_023428655.1 Bacillota bacterium
CCGCCGATGACAATCATCGCTTCGGACTGCTTCGCTAACTGATATGCCTCGGACTGCCTTTCTTCTGTGGCATTGCAAATTGTATTTAAAACAAATATATCATAACCCTTTTTCGATATAATTTCAACTAAATCTTGAAATTTCTTGTAATTAAATGTCGTCTGCGCCACAATACAGAGCTTCCGTTCTATGGGGACGTTAAATTTTTCTGCTTCTTCTTCGCTCTCAATCACGGTATAGTCAGAGGAATCTTCGAGAGAAAAAGCGGATTTACACCAGCCGACAATCCCTTCTACTTCAGGGTGGGTACGATTACCGACAATGATAATATGTTGCCCTTCCTCACTCTTATCCCTGACAACCTTATGTATTTTCTTGACATAAGGACAGGTGGCATCAATTAATTTATGACCATGGGAGGAAAGCTCATTTTGCAAAGCCTCCGAAACTCCATGGGAACGTATAATTATTGTTCCCGCTGGTAAGCTTTTTAATTCCTCGGGAGAAACAATCACAGTAACACCTTTTTTATTTAAATCGGCAACGACCTCTTCGTTATGAATGATCGGGCCAAAGGTATAAACCTTTTCTCCGTTTTCAATTGCTTTATATACCAAATCAACGGCTCTTTTTACTCCAAAGCAAAAGCCGGCACTTGATGCAGTTGTAATCTTCAATCGTTACTACCCTCTTTCCTGTGACCAGGCATCCGGATCGGATTAAAATGTGTATCCTGCAAAGGATTGTTACAGGAAGGAATACTTAGGCTCATCCTTTCATTCTGTCCTGACATAAATTTAGAATATGGACTACTACCTCGTCAATCGTCAGGTCGGAGGAGTCAAGAAGGATTGCATCCTCCGCTTGTCTAAGCGGTGCAAAATCCCGCGTCATGTCTCTGTGATCGCGGTCGATAATATCCTGTTCGATTGCGTTAATATCTGCAGCTACACCCTTTTCCTTCAACTCTGCCCATCTTCTTCTGGCACGCTCCTTGCTACTGGCAGTTAGATATATCTTTAAATCAGCATCCGGAAGCACATAAGTTCCAATATCTCTTCCGTCCATAACAACGCTTTCCTTCTTAGCCAGGTTCTGCTGAAGCTCCACCAGCTTAAGTCGAACGGTTTTATTAACGGATGAGGCACTTGCCATGTTGCCAACTTCTTCTGTACGGATGAAACCATTAACATTCTCACCGTTCAGGATTACGAACTGCTCGCCATCCTTATACTCAATCGTAATGTCCACCTCTTTACAGGCAGCTTCAATTCGTACCGTGTCCGATGCCTCGATGTTGTTTCTTAAAAAATATAACGCCATAGCACGATACATGGCACCGGTATCCACATAAATGAATCCAAGCTGCTTAGCCAATCGTTTCGCTATGGTGCTTTTACCGGCTCCGGCCGGTCCATCAATTGCAAGATTGAAATTCTTCATAACAATCCACCTCCGAGTTTCTATATGTGAAATGCTGCTTATACGGATAAGCCGGCCAGATATCCCGTTGACCAGGCAATCTGTAGATTATAGCCTCCGGTCAGGGCATCCAGGTCGAGAACCTCTCCTGCAAAGTATACATTTTTCACCAGCTTTGATTCCATTGTGGAAGGATTAATCTCCTTCACATTAATTCCGCCCTTTGTAATGACGGCTTGATTGTATTCGCCCAGCTTAGTAATATGAAAAGTAAGATGCTTCAATTGGTTCACGAGAGCAGCACGTTCTTCCTTTGTAATGGAATTTACTTTCTTTTCCGAATCGATTGGGCTTAGACGAATAATAACATCTATTAGTTTATTTGGCAATAGGTGGTCCAAGGAATTCTTAAATTGTTTATTTTTAAATTCTTCAAAATCCCGTAATATTCGTGAATCCAGCTGCTCCGGTGTAAGGGCCGGCTTCAGATCAATGCTTAAGGTAATCGGCTCGTTATTCTTAAGATATGGAATGATATAGCTACTAGCACTTAAGATGACCGGACCACTTACTCCAAAATGAGTAAATAGTAATTCGCCAAAATCTTGATAAATTTGCTTCTGGCCGCAGGTTATACTTACCTTCACATTCTTAAGTGATAAACCCATCAGCTCCTTCACATAGGTTTCCTTGGTATGAAGAGGAACCAGGGAGGGATTGAGCTCTGTTACTGAATGTCCAATAGTCTTCGCAAAGGTATAGCCGTCACCGGTGGAGCCGGTTACCGGATAGGATAGGCCGCCTGTTGTAACAATCACTGCGTCACCAAGGAAGGTCTCCTCAGAATTCTTAATTTTAAGACCATAAAAGCTACCATCCTTAACAATAATCTTACTAACTTCGTTTTTATATCGTACCATGACAGAGAGACGTTCCAGCTCTTTACGAAGGATTGCTATTACATCCGAGGATTTATCAGATTCCGGAAAAACTCGGTTGCCTCTCTCTACCTTAATGGGTAAGCCAAGCTGTTCAAAAAAATCCATCGCATCATAATTACTGAAGGTATGGTATGCCTTAAACATAAACTTCGGATTTGTAACAATCTGTTCGAAAAAAGTATCCTTATCACATGCATTCGTAAGATTACATCTTCCCTTACCGGTGATAAATAGCTTTTTACCGAGTTTTTCGTTTTTCTCAAGAAGAACCACCTGATGTCCACATCGTGCTGCAGCGATGGCTGCTAGCATTCCGGCTGCTCCTCCTCCAATTACATAAACCTTGCTCATTTAATTGTTACCTTTCTCTATATCATTGCAATTGCATACAATTCATTTTGATACTTTTTAAGATAACATAATATTAGGTAATTGTCGAATACAAAATACAGTATCGCAATTACCTAATAAGAATTATCATTTAATTGTCTTCTAAATATACATCGTTAATACCGAATTCAAAATGACCGCTGACATAGGAATCACCTTCTGCTCGGTAAATAACCTTGTTATATTCCTCAAGATTATCAATTAGGCTCTGAGCGATGGCATCCAGAATCGCACCCTCATATGCGGATCCAATCTCACTAAGGGGAGCCTTATTCTTATAAAAGCTGACTACGACAGCGCTTCCTTCTATACTAATCTCCTCGATACCAACCTCTATTGATCGATCCGCCATAGATTCCACCACCTTGTCAACTATTAATTCCGGTGTGATCTTAGCATCTGCGGGAACCATTGCGGTTACAGCTTCAATCTCACCCGTATCAATATTCACCGTAAATAATGGCAGCTCCACATTAGCGGTAGGCTGAATATCGGGGGGGGTTGGTGTCGGAGCTTCGGACTGGTTCGACTGATTGCTATTCTCCGTTTCTGTATTCGCTAATATACTCTCCTTGTCATCTTCACTTGGTGCTAAGGTAATAACCGAATTGTTATCCTCCTCGGATCCATCAAAGAAATCAAAACTTAATATATTACAGCCCGTAAGGAATAGCATCCCCGTAACCATTATAATCAATAAAAAAAGTCGTTTAAATCGTTCCATAAATTACCTCCATATTAGACAGCACAGTTTATATTTACCATATCCTCCATGGCTAGAGGCCAGTTTTATAACTAAGACCTTTGATACACCATGTATTTCCAACGCTTCCGAAGGTTTGTTAAACTGTGTGAAATATACATATAATTCCAACTACTTTTGCTTTTAACTAGTCTATGTCTCTCATTGTCTTAACAATAGTCTATAACTGTGTCATTTCTATGGTATTATGGAACATTTTTATATAATTGCAACAAATTTTCCATTGCTAATGTTAGGCTCTTCCTTAATTTTGTAATAAATGGAAGTGAAGCACTACTACCTTTAAGATAGCTGTCTGCGTAGCAGATCCAAAGCAGCGATCACACTCTGGTCCCTAATCTTAAGTCGGTTCCCCTTAAGGCGTAATTCCTTCACGGTGACCTTTTCTCCCACCAGGCAAGCAATGTAAACAAGTCCTACCGGCTTTTCCTCAGTACCACCATCAGGACCGGCAATTCCGGTGATTGCGATTGCCGTATCCGCCTTTGCAGTCTTAGCTGCACCTCTTACCATCTCCTCGGCACATTGTGAACTGACAGCACCCTCCACCTCTAGGGTTTCTTCCTTGACACCAAGATATTTCATCTTTGCTTCATTGGAATAAGTAATAAAACCTTCTTTCAGAACAGTTGATACACCTGACACATTTACCAGACGGCTTGTCAGCATACCACCGGTACAGGATTCCGCCGTCACAAGTGTATAACCCTTCATCAGAAGCCTTTTCACAATTACCTCCTCCAGCGTTTCCTCTTCCTTCGTACTGTAAATGTTTTCGCCAAAGCGACGATATAATTCTTCGACGATAGGGGTAATTAAGTCCTTTGCAGCCTCCTCATGATCCGCTGCTGCTGTTACTCGAAAGTGTACCTCGCCATTCTTTGCATAGGGAGCGATGGTTGGATTTGTCTGAGCATCAATCAGATCAAGGATTTCGGTTTCTGCCTTACTCTCTCCAATACCACAGATCTTTACCATACTGGAAACAAATATTTTATTCTGCTTCTTAGTAAGGTAGGGATAGATTGCTTCTTCAAACATTGGAATCATTTCACCGGGAGGACCGGGCAGCAGAATAATTGTCTTGCCATTATCCTCAACGATATAGCCGGGAGCGGTTCCATTATTGTTTTCTACAACAATAGAACCCTCTATCATCAGTGCTTGCTTCCAATTATTTTCAGTAATTACAGCACTTACATCCTTTTGATAACGAAAACGAAAATAAGAATCAATATGCTGCCTTGAAGCTTCATCCATGACAAGCTTCCGTCCCAAAACCTTGGCGACGGCTTCCTTTGTCATATCATCCTGGGTAGGTCCTAGACCGCCGGTTAATATCAGAATATCAGAGCGACTGAGAGCAGTAGTAATACTCTCGCACAAGCGGCCCTCATTATCTCCTACTGTGATCTGATAAAAGAGAGAAAAGCCTAAATTTGCACATTTTTGAGACAAATAATTCGAGTTAGTATTAACGATATTACCAAGTAATAGTTCTGTTCCTACACTGATTAATTCAACTGTCATAATTTCCTCCTATTTTCCTTCTAATTTACTGGCTAATCCCCAGACGTAAGTAATATGCTCTGTAAGCTTCCTCCATGGGGTGCTTACTACTTAATAAGATAAGCCCGCGAATCCTTTCGGCTTATATAAAACAAATATGATAATGATAAAAGACACTACCTCTAAGAGCCCCGTGGCACATCAGAAATAGTGTCAAATATGATTACTCTTGAAACCGATAATTCTATTAATGTCTTTCCTTCAATACATCTTTATTCTGAACCATATAGTCGATTAACGAAATTATCGTCAATGCAGCTGCAGTATATACAGCGATCTGTTCCAAAATATTGATGAAGGAATAATCCAGATTAATGATTAACATGATGCTCATTACCATTTGAACTACGGTTTTCAGCTTACCCCACCAGCCGGCTGCGATTACTACTCCATTATCGGAAGCAATCAGTCGGAAGCCACTGATAATAAATTCTCTGGCAATGATCACGATAACAATCCATGCGGGTAACAGAGAGAGCTCAACTAAGCAGATCAGCGCACTGGATACAAGAAGCTTATCCGCAAGGGGATCCATGAACTTACCGAAATTGGTAACCAGATTATGCTTCCTGGCAATGTATCCGTCCAGTAGATCGGACAGTGCTGCCAGGATAAAGATGGCTGCGGCAATATATCTGCCTCCGGGTATAGAGGGTACCAACATAAATACCAAAAAAATCGGAATCATGCATACTCTGAAAATGGTTATTTTATTCGGTAGATTCATCCTTAATTACTCCCTTCTAATAACTCGCCAACGAGATCATAGCCCTTAGCACCGGTAATGGCCGCTTTCACAAGATCGCCGGAAATCAACTCACGTTCCGAGGATAGAAATACAAAGCCATCCACCTGCGGAGCATCCATATAGGTTCTTCCGATATAGATATGATCTTCATCGGCTATTCTTCCCTCTACCAATACCTCGAAGGTCTTGCCGATTAAGGTCTGTGTTCTCTCAAAAACAATCTCCTGTTGGAGTCTCATAATTTCTTTCTGTCGCTGCTTCTTGACCTTAGCGGTAATTTGCGGCTTTAGCTTCGCTGCCGGTGTATTATCCTCCTTCGAGTAAGTAAATACGCCCAGACGCTCAAAGCGCATAGCCTTTACAAATTCCATAAGCTCCTTATGTTCTTCCTCAGTCTCTGTTGGGAAGCCCGTAATCAGTGTAGTTCGAAGAACAATATCCGGTAGATTCTCACGAAGCCTTGATATAATCCGAATTAAATCCGCTTGATTCGTTCTTCTTCCCATTAGCTTCAGAATACGATCCGAGGCATGTTGGATCGGAATATCCAGATAACGGCACAGCTTTGGTTCCTGCTTCATGGTTTCGATTAGCTCATCGGTTATTTCCTCCGGATAGCAATAAAGAATTCGAATCCATTCAATGTCGTTAATTTTACATAGTTCATGAAGTAATGCAGATAACCTCACTTCACCGTAAATATCCTTACCGTATAGCGTAGTCTCCTGTGCAACAAGAATTAGCTCCTTCACACCCTGTTTGGCAAGATAATTCGCCTCTTCTATCAGGTCTTCCATGGGAACGCTTCGGTAATTACCTCGAACCTGGGGAATAATACAATAAGTACAATGCTTATCACAGCCTTCCGCTATTTTTAGATATGCAGAATAGCTTCCTGAGGTAAGCAAACGTTTATTGGTGGTTCTTGGTAGCAATTCCAAGGATTCAAAATGAGAATTCTTCTCTCCCCTTAATACTTCATTGATTACTTCTATGATTTTCGCAAAGCTTGAGGTGCCAAGGAGAGCATCCACCTCCGGTATTTCCTTCAAAATCTCTTCCTTATATCGTTCGGCAAGACAGCCGGTAACAATCAGTGCTTTTAAAGACCCGGTTTTCTTATACTCTGCCATCTCAAGAATCGTGTTGATACTTTCTTCCTTTGCATCGTGAATGAAGCAACAGGTGTTTACAATAATAATCTCTGCTTCCTGCTCCTCACTTGTTATACGGTACCCGTTCTCATTTAGGATACCAAGCATGTTTTCACTGTCTACCAGGTTCTTATCACAACCCAGTGAGATAAAATATATATTCATTATTCCTCCGTATTAATCACATACAACCATTGTATATCATTCTGTTTTTGACTGCA
>JAEYXC010000019.1 GCA_023428655.1 Bacillota bacterium
AGCAGTATGGGTATACCGTTGGTAAGAATGCTACGGATTCGGCTATGATCATAGATGCAATGGACATTTTATACTCCGGTAACGTGGATGGCTTTTCCATCGTATCCAGTGATAGTGATTTTACAAAATTAGCTTCAAGACTACGTGAATCGGGGATGCTGGTTGTCGGAATGGGTGAACGTAAGACACCTAAGCCCTTCATTGCAGCCTGTAACCAATTTAAATATTTGGATGTTTTAGCCGAAACGGAAAAGAAGAGTATGGAGCTTGAGGAAAGCCGTATTAAACCCATTCCTGCGATCGATGTGGATAAGAACGGAAAAACAGAAAGTAAGAAGGAAAAGGATACGGATCTTGAGAATGGAAAAGGTCAAAAGTCGGTAAATACTTCGGAGAATATGGAAGCCGGTAAGAATATGACGGATCTCAGTGTTATTAAGGCGGCGATTCTTAAGATGATGAATGAGGTTGACGAAGACGGCCAGCGGATGAATATGGGCGAACTAGGAAGCAGGCTCGTAAAACGTTATCCGGATTTTGATGTTCGTAATTATGGTGATACCAAGCTGTCGAAATTCCTTAAGAAATTTGATTTTCTTGAGATTAGCTCGGATGGAAGCTCTATGTGGGTACGTCTGCATGTCGATAAGGATAATAAGGTAATCGTAAAAGCCCAGGAAGGGAAGTCCACTCCCTCCAGAAGAAGACGAAGAAGTAAGAAAAAGTAGGTGTACATGAAACAGATTCAAATTCATAATATACAGGTGGAACTGGAAAGAAAGCCTATCAAAAACATGTACTTAAGAATATTGCCGCCCGAGGGAAGTGTTCATATTTCAGCACCTCTAAGGATGAGTGATGAGGAGATTAATCGCTTTGTAGCCTCCAAGCTGGAATGGATTCAAAAACATCAGGCTAGGATGGAACACCGTCCCACCCCAAGGCAATCTCAATATGTTACAGGAGAGCAATTTAAGATTTGGGGTAGTACCTATACCTTATTTCTTAGGGATGCGGTGACCAAAAACCGCGTAGAGATTATCGAAGATGAGATTATTCTCCATATTAAGTCCGGTAGTACAGAGGAACAGCGAAGGAAGCTGTTGAAGGACTGGTACAAAAGAGCACTTGAGGCTGAAATACCATTCCTTATTGCCAGATGGGAACAAAAGATGGGGGTAAGTTCCAGTGGATTTGTGATTCGTGATATGAAGTCAAGGTGGGGGTCCTGTAATATCAGAACCAAGCAAATATGTCTTAATCTACAGCTTGCTAAGCTACCCATGAGGTGTCTGGAATATGTTGTAGTTCATGAGCTCGTTCATCTTCTGGAAAGAAATCATAATAAGGTCTTTCGTGCTTATATGGATCGCTATCTGCCGGATTGGAGAACAATCAAGCGGGAAATGAACGGATTGGAGTGATTATGCCGGAAGCGGATCCTATTTCATTCGTTCCTTAGCTAGGTACATATTGTTGTCCGCTCTTTTTATGGTCTCATGAATGGTCATATCCGTTAATGGATCATAGGATGCATATCCGATGGAAAGTGCAAACTGATAAGCAATATCCTCGTTTGCTTTTTTGCATTCTTCTTGAAAGGCTTGCAGCATATTATTAATATTCTCCGGAGTCAGACCGTATTGGATGCTGAGGAACTCATCACCACCGATACGGTATACACTTCGCCCAAATACCTTTAAAAGACATTGGCTGCAGAGAATGATCACCTCGTCGCCAATCTGATGACCGTAGGTGTCGTTTATTTCCTTCATATTATTCATATCTGTCATAAATATAGTTACTTCTCGTTCTGTGTCAATATTCTCAATATCCATCTCATAAGCAACCCTATTCCTACAATTTGTTAAGGAATCCCGATATGCCAATTGTCGATAATGAGTAGCACGCTCACTTAATTTAATGAAGTCTACAATTTTCTTAAATCCATCCCAGGCTAAAATAAACAAAAAGCAATAAAAACCGATTCGGAAATACTCACCCTTCATCTGTTCGGTTTGGCTTTGATAAATGTATACCTCTACTACACTGGATACAAACAGGGTTAAGGATGCTATGGTAAAGACCTTCACTTCCTTGTTACTATATTTAATCAATTCCAGCCAAAGTGTTAGCATTGCACTGCCGAGGGTTAATAGTAGTATGACACGGATCAATGGCAGTGATTCATAAAAATCCAAAATGTTAAAAAATTGTAGTAGGATAATAAGAAGATTACTAACCAATAAAATGTAAATGTTTACTGTATTCAGCTTTTTGAAATGATAATTTGGTAATAGGTTCACATAAAGCAGAAGCGGAATGGATAAGGTCATTAATGCTAAATGACTTATGGTAGAAATCAAAAATGCATTTTTATAAAATAGTTGCGTCAAGCTGTTTTCCATTAGCAGCCAAATTCCGGATATTACCGAAAACCATCCGAGGTAAAAAATGGATTTATCCGCACGGAGCAATTTTTTTGTGATTAAATAAAGATAAATCAAAGAGGATCCCATCAGGCAGATTATGACGGACAAGAAAAATCCTACACCAAACATGCTTATGGTATGCAATAAAATCGATGATTTCGTGCCGATATGAACCTCATTAATGCGTCCGGCAAAGGTGGGATATTCAGAGCTAAGAACCAAGGTGAGCGTCTTACCCTGTGATTCGGGCTTCAAAGGAATAATGTCCCATACAGAGCCTGCAGGAATATCAAAAAAACGTGTATTATCCTTTGGAATAATTCTGGAATAAATAACCTGATCATCAATGGAAACAATAATACTTTGATGAGTTGTTAATATACCGATGCTGGACAGGTTCTCTCCGGTCTTGGGGATTTTATTAGAAATGATGACGGTATTACCCTCACCGGCATCGGTAATTGCAGGAAGTGTGAGAGATTGTAGATTTCCGTTATCGACATGAAAGGTCCAATTTTCATTCATGCAATATAGAGCTTCGTTTTGAAATTCGATTTTTAGTTGCCTTTGAAATGCAACAAAAAGTACAAGCAGAATCTCAAGGGCCAATAATGCATAAAAAATGTAATGATATATTGGATTACGACGGTTCGCCATGTGATAAACTCCCTTCCTCGTTAGTGCATCGCTTACACATATAAATCAAAAGCAGCCATATTTAATGCCGATTATTCCGGTCGGGAACTGCTTATGGCAACATTATATCACAGTATTTTTATTTTTTCATCTTTTTATGTCGAATATTGCGTTTGTATCTACACATCAAATACTTTAAAATCCATACAGGATACCTTTCGCCCATTGTAGATAAAAATAAATACGAAATTGAAATAGTCTCATAATGGTGTCGAGACTATTTTTTTTTACAGTTTATGCATCGAATAGTTGTCATATGATGTCGAAATGTGGTAGAATTATAAATAAATAACAATAAAATATAAACACTGACTGAATATAGGTATATGCCTCGGAGGTAGACGATGTGGATTAAGAGCTCCTTAAGGAATAAGATGATAATAACCATTTTTTTAGGCTGTCTGATACCATACATTCTAGGTGGCATATATCTTGATTGCATACTGAAGGAATGGTTATATAATAGCAGCATTGTTCAGGCGAAGCAGACGCTCAACCAAGTAAATGATTTGTTGGATCGATCACTGGTCTCGGATATGGAAGAAGAAGTAACACTGCTGTCATCCCTTGCTCTTATCAAGTCTTCAAAAAATCAATTAAGAAAATATATCGATGCTTCCCAGGAAGCAAAAAATATTAGAATAACAGAAACTGAGGCTGAAATAGCCAGCTATTTTCATTCCCTAAAGGAGAGTCATAGCAATACTAGCTTTGTGTTTCTGGGAACGGAGGACGGAGGGTACATGGAATATCCGACGTTCGCACCGACCCAGAGCTATGATCCAAGAACCCGTCCTTGGTATATTAATACCATTCAGGAAAAGCGGATTATCATGTCAGAGCCCTATCTTACCAATGTTACAAAGGACATGGTAGTTACCTTTTCTAAGTCAGTAATGAAGGATGGGGATGAGGTCGGTGTGGTTGGAATCAGTGTCAACCTAAATAAACTAACGGACTCCATACGCCAGCTTAAGATTGGAAAGAATGGATATGTCTTGCTATTAAGTCCGCAAAACAAATTTATCGTCTCACCGAAAAATGAGGATTGGCTTCTCAAAACCCCAGAGGAAATCGGCTTAAAAGAATTTGCGGTTATGAATGATAGAGAGGATGCTACCTTTGAGGTGGAAATAAACGGAGAGCTATGTGTGCTAAACACATTAACCTCAGGTCAAAACGGATTGAAGGTTGTTACGGTAAACAGTAAGGCTGAAGTTTTGCAAAATGCAGGAGTTATAACCTTTATTTTATCCATAATCTATGTTATTAACCTCATCGTTATTTTCTTAGTTGTGTTACAAGCCTCTAAGTATATTACTAAGCCTATTTTGGAAATCGCCTCCGTGATAAATCATATGACTGATTTTGATTTTCAGTTTGAAAAGAACACAAGGGTTGAAACGTATCTTAAGCGTTCCGATGAAATTGGCATCGTATCCGTCGCTTTATTGGATATGCACAGTAATTATAAGGAGCTGATCACCCAGGTTAAATATATTAATCAGGAAATTAATCATATTGACATAGAGAAGAATAGTCAGATTAAGCTTGAGATCTCGCAAAAGAATCCGTTTCAGGATGTAATACACTCCATGAATAATCTAATGAACAGAATCTATCAGTATGTTAATGAGCTGCGTACAACGAATTTGACGATGCAGGAAAAGAATGATCAATTAATTGCATCGGAGGAAGAATTGACCGCGCAGCTGGAAGAGATTGAGAGTCAAAAGGATTATATCAATTATTTGGCTTACCATGATGCGCTTACGGGACTTCCGAATCGGAGAAGCTTTACGGAGCATCTGAGGAGCCGAATAAAATCAGGTAGGTATGGAGCGGTAATATTACTTGATATTGACGATTTTAAGGGAATCAACGACACTCAGGGTCATGCCTTCGGAGACCGTGTTCTGCAGGAGATTGCACTACGATTAAAGGAGACGGATCCCAGTCGAACCTTTGTCTCGCGCTTTGGGGGAGATGAATTTCTGATACAGCTCGATTGTGATGAAGCGTATGGTGATTTGTTGCATAGTCTTGAGGAAATCAGCAGACTGTTTCACCATAAGCTCAACATTGATGATATTGATATTGAGATACATTTTAGTTTCGGTTTGTCCTTATTTCCTCGAGACAGCATCGACGTAAATCAACTGGTTATGAATGCGGATCTTGCCATGTATTCCGTGAAAAATGCAGGAAAAAACGGATATCGATTATTCGATACCGCGATGTTAGAGGAACAGATATTTAAAACAAGGGTTGAGAACTATTTACGAGAAGCAATCGAGCAGGATGGCTTTAAACTCCTTTATCAACCCCAAGTGAATATACGAACCGGAAAAATCCATGCTTATGAGGCATTATTGCGCTTGAAGGACCATAATATTTCTCCCTCCGTATTTATTGACATTGCAGAAAAGAACGGTTCAATCATTAAAATAGGTAGAATAGTTACACATAAGGTAATCGAACAGCTTTCGATATGGAAATCTGAAGGACTTGATATAAAATCCGTTTCCATCAATTTCTCTGCAAGTCAGCTCCATGATAAAGAGTATATTAATTATTTAATACAGCTGATGGAGGAATATCAGGTGAAGCCCGAGGAGATCGAAATAGAGATAACCGAAAATATCTTTATGGAAAATCAACATATTACGAAGGCCTTTCTCAAACGGCTGAAGGAGCTTGGAGTCCGTATTTCTATTGATGATTTTGGTACGGGTTATTCCTCCTTGCATTATCTAACCTTCCTCCCGGTGGATATTGTAAAGCTGGATCGTTCACTTAGCTTAAAATTTTTAGAGAACGAGAATTTAAAGGTTATGGATAGCTTGATTTCTCTGGTACATAGCTTTGGACTACTGGTTATAGCAGAAGGAATTGAAGAATTAGAGCAGGTTCAAAGATTATCCAGCGCGGACTGTGATTACATTCAGGGCTATTATTTCAGTAAACCCTTGGAGGCTGCCCTAATTCCGACCATCCATAGGACGGTCTATAATGTAATACCGGAATAACTACGTAGCTATCTTTTGATTTTCGAATAAGTTATGTTATATAATTTATTACATAAGCCAATCCTGTCGTATATTCCTGTAGTAAATGACAAACAGGTCACTGCATATTTTGTTGTCTTCGATACATACTAATTCAGAAGGTAGAATGGGAAATTGTATCTTATATAGAAAGGCAGTGGAAGAATGAATACTATGAATCTGTTTCCACCAACCACAGATAAGGTAATTCGGAAGACGGACCCAAAAATCAATGCAGAAATTAGGAACCATACCATAAGGAATCTGAATATTTTCAAGAACTGCAACGAAACCGATATTACGGAACGTATCAAGAGATTGAACCAGGAATGGGATATGGAACGGGTAGTGCAAGTGAAGGCAGGAGTACTGATTTTTTTGAGCTCTTATATGGGAATTCGCATCAGTCGTATCTGGTTTCTGGTTACCGGCGCGGTGAGTGTGTTTATGCTGTGGCATGCTCTTCTTGGCTGGTGTCCCTCCCTCAACCTGCTTCGCAAATGGGGAGTTAGAACAGAAAATGAAATTCTATCAGAAATAATTGCACTTAAAATAATACGTGGTGATTTTGAACAGGATGGTACAACAGCAGCGGATTATCTTAATATGGCAGAAAAATAATTTATTTTTAAGGAATAGAAGGTAAACTAATTTTACTTTCTATTTTTTTGTTAATGACAATTGGTAGTTTGCAAAGCGTACAACTTTTAATTGTTGGTTTGGTAGACAAGAACGGTAATCCTATTGTTCTAATTTACATCACATTAAGAAAGAATGGAATTTTAACACGACATTTCGAATATTATAAGATACAATATTGCGATTTCAAATGAAAAGTATTACTATTGTGTTAAGTAATAGCCTGTTTATCAAAGGAGGAAGGATGGTTGATAAATAAAATAATCGTTGTACTCAAAGCAATGATAATCTATGACAGTAAGGCTCTGATCCTCCAACGCTCCTACGGGGAGGTAAGTGGTAGCGGTTCCTGGGAATTTGCAGGAGGAAAGCTGAAGTTTGGAGAAGACTTAGTAGAAGGGCTAAAACGAGAAATCATGGAGGAGGTAGGGCTGGAGGTGAAGGTGGAACGGTTGCTATATGCCTCGACCTTCCGATCGAAGGAAAACCGGCAAACGGTGATTCTTAATTACCTGTGTCATAGCCTTAGTGACCGTATCATCTTATCAGAAGAGCATGAGAAGTACCTCTGGGCGAATAAAAGAACGATGAAAAGATATCTAACCAGGGGGATTCTATATGATTTAAAGGTTAACCGAATTTTTGAGCAGCTGGAAATGATTGAAGAATAAGTTCTGACGTTTTAATGAGTGAACTGATTTCATTGATTGATATCAGGGATGAGAATGTAATTATGTCACATACTCATTGGAGAAGATATGGTATAACAATATCATTCAATAATAGGAGAGAGGTGTGAGTAATATGTTTTCATTATTTCAACGAAATGACGTTCATTCAGTTCATGTTAGTGAGATTGATGATATCTTACAGGATATTCATTTGATCGACATCAGGGAGGTATATGAGTTCACTCATGGAAGTATAAAAGGAGCCAGAAATGTACCAATGGGCCAGTTATTATCTCATCCGGAGAAATATCTGGATAAGAATATGCGCTACCATATTATGTGCCAATCCGGTGGTAGAAGTGCAAGCGCTGTATCCGCTTTACGTCGTGCTGGCTATGATGTTATTAATGTTAAAGGCGGAATGGGAAGCTATTTTGGCAAAAATAGAAGATAGAGCAGGTAATGGTTAACTTCGATTTAGCATCAAGAATACTGTTTTCAGATATAATAATGCCTTATCAATATCTCAATTACCCTGGACCTAGATTGGTTCCTCGGTATAAGAGATGTTGATAAGGTATTTTTATTGTTTATGTGGGACCTCTCAGGCTTTTATTACAGTACGTTTAAACAGCTTTTCATATGCTAACGAGAGAAGCCAGGTTATGATGGGACTATAGAAAACGCCAAGCATTATTATTAATAGTATAAGAACAATATCCTTTTTATGTGAAAAGCCTCGAAGATTCTTAAGGCCTACCATAAGAAAGGGAAGGAAAATACCGTATAACAATACGGACCACACGAGCGGGGGAAAGGACAGTAGCGCAATGGGGTAGTATGTAATACCCACAAGAATGCCGATACCCCCCATAAGTACGGAAGCAGGCCTTAGCGGTCGTTGAACCATAAATAAGGGGATAAGGAAGCTTCTCCATAAGGCACCGGTCCCTGCTCCTCCAAAGATACCGCCAATCATATTTCTTATTGAGGTGATCAGAAAGGAAGTGCTAAGATTAAGCTCTTTTTGTTGATCCTCCGATTGACTGGCCTCTAGCATGGTTGTAATTGATACCGTGTCAAGCGCCCAGAGTATAATAACAAATAGGGCAAAAGGCAAGGTCTTTAATAAGGTGGCAAAATCCAAGCCATAACCAATTCCCCACATATTCTCCCACCAATAAGCAGAGCTTATTGGCAGAGAACTCGTGGTGGTGGGAAGCTGTGGAGTGATACGAAAGCTTAAGGATACGACTAGTGCAATAATCGCAGTCGCCGGAATCATCAACCACAGTTTATTCTTTTTTTGAAGGAAGTAAAATAATATACTTAAGCTTATTAATATTAATATCAAAGGATACCGCTGCTCAAGATAGAA
>JAEYXC010000045.1 GCA_023428655.1 Bacillota bacterium
GACCTCCTGATCATTTTATACCATTCCTCATTTTCATTACTATAACCTTATGCGCAGGTACGTCAAATAATACCTCAACCGCCTTCATAATGTCCATTTTTATCATGGCATTATCTCCGCCTTCCGCGATCACAACGACACCCTCTATCTGCGGTTCCAGTTCCTGCAATATGTAAGGCACTGACTTTCCATCCTCGTTTGTAACCAGAACGGTACTCTCTTCCCGCTGGGCACTATTATCTGTTCTGCTTCCGCCCTCCCCATCTTCTTCATCTAAGCTTTCCTCTGTAGAAGAATGATCCTTTAATGGAATCTTCTCCGTCGAGCCCTTCGTAGTAATCATCACCTCTACGTTTCCTGCGCCGGATACTTTTCTTAATACCTCTTTAAGCTTATTTTCCATTTCTGATATATAGGTATTCTGATTATAGCTTGTCGTATTCGTATCATTTTGCAAGTCCGTGATTTTCCTTTCCTTGGTATCTTCCTCCGGAGATCGGAAGGTACCTAATACACCGGGAAAGGATAGAAGAATAATTAGAATACCCGCCATAAACAACATAATTAATCTAGGCAGTCCTATTGTCTTAAGGGAAATCTTCTTATCCATAGCAACCTCCGTGATATCCCCCACAGCCTCCTAAGTCAATCGTATTAGTATTTTATCGCTTCCGAAAGGCGAAACCCCAATCGCCCTATCATCAGTGGCTTATACTAATATTTATATTAACCTGTTCCATATTATAGAAGTCTGCGAGTTTATTTTTAATATTAATTTCCATAGGAGAGGGAGGCGCTGAAGGCTCCCCTTCCTCGCGCTTATTGATACGTATTGATTCTATCTCTATCTCATCGACGGTAAGGCGGCTCTCCTCCTTATCCTCTTCGCTTTGTTCTAATTCAGCACGAATATTCATATGAAGAATCTCGCCAAAGGTAGGGTTCTTTCCATTCCGATCTATGGTTAAATCAAAGCTGATCAGCTTTAGCTTCTCCTCCTGTAACAGCTTTTCCACCTGAAGCTTAATTTTCTCTTCATATCCTGCAAAGATTGCATCGCTTTGAGCCTCCTCCATCCGGTTTAAATCATTCTTGAATTCCGAGGTCTCTACTGCAAAATCATTTGCTTGTAAATAGTAATCCAGGGTATCCTCCAGATCCAAATAATTCATCAGCGGCGAAATTATAATGAGTACAAGAATCATTCCGGATACGATACTGACATATTTCTTATAGCTTTTGTTCCCTAAGAGATTCATCACGATTGCATTCAAAATCATATAGATAACAACATTTCTAATCCAGTTATAGATTGTATCCATGGGTCCCCCCTTTATTTCCATTACCGCTTATACGATTATCGTACCCCGCCGGTTGTTACCGCAACAATGGTAATCGAGAGTAGAAATAACACCGTTCCGACAAAGATGGTCTGGAGCAGCAGTGCTGCTGATTTCCCGGATGCACTAATGCATTCGATGAAGCGTTTATCCGAGATGGGTTGAAGTACTGCACTCCCTATCTTATAGATTGCAGCTACAACCAGCAGCTTTAAGAATGGCACTGCTACAATTGATATCAGGACTATGAGACCGGCTACGCCGATGGCATTCTTTAAAAGCACTCCTGCACCAAGTATAGTCTGCGTCACTCCCCCCAGAGCGTCTCCGATACCCGGGATTGCTTCCGAGGCTTTAATCAGGGCGGATCTCTTCACCTGATCCACCACCGGTACGATCAATCCTTGAATCGCATTAAAGCCGATTACTGCTGCCAGCATGCTTTTCAATATCCAGCCGATGGCGGTGGCCAATAGGTCAGCCAGCTTGGAGAGCATGTCCTCCTTTGACAGATTGTTGGCCAATACGATTACCAGATAGAAGTCTATCATTGGGATAATAACTCGGATGATGATAAAGTCCACCAAAGTGATGAGCATTAACGCAGCTTCATAATACATCATCGAGGTGGTAGCTCCCGAAGTAAAGGCAACGGACATGAAATAGGTCGGTACCAAAGCCCTCATAAAAGCCAAAATAGAGCTAATGGTAGTAGATGCGATTTGGGAGGCTGTGATAAAGGATCCAATCAAAAGTCCAAACAACAAGAGATAGGTTACATAATATCCTGTCTCCGATACTTGATTATTCTTAAATGCCATGGAAAGATTGGTAAACAGGGCAGCAATCAGTGCTATAGTTACCAAGCCTCCAAAAGTACCTATATTGTTCTTGATCTCTCCCTTCACGGAGTTCAACAGCTCCCTTGCCACCGCAGTCAGCGAAAAGGGTTGTTCGCCACTCACAAGCTTCCCCACATAAGCACCGAAGTCAAACTGATTCTTATTACCTAGGACATCCTCAATCACCTCTTGAATTTCAGAATAATCGATATCCTGGTACGCATCCACCTTAGGGCTGCCGTTCTGTTGTTCATCGATATCGGAATAAGCCTGTGCTCTCTCTTTTCTTGCAAAGAAGGCAAAAAGAATAAGAAAGAAAAAAAGGAGTTGAAGCACTGCTCTTCGCTTCTTTTTCATAATGCTAACCATCCAAAAGCACCTCATTTCCTTCATTAGGTGGTTAATAGGTTGTCTATGGTATCCAGAATCGCCAGCATAATCGGCATACTAATGGCCAGAATAGTAAGCTTCCCTACCAGCTCGATCTGCTCGGCAATTGCAGAATATCCGGTATCCTTGCAGAGAGAAGAAGCGATCTCGGTCACATAGGTAATACCTATGATCTTTATCAATATGGTGACATAGGATTTATTCATCCGAATATAGCCCTGTAGCTGATCAATGGCATCAAAGATTACCTCCAGCTTGCTAATACCCCATAGTAGGATAAGAATACAAGCCCCGATGCTGATATAAAGAGAATACTCTTCCTTACCCTTCTTAAAAATAATCGCCAGTATAATGGCAGCAAGTCCGACAATTGCAATTCGTATCATATTCGTAACCATGCCTTTCTAGCCACCTGCTAACTTTAATACCAAGTGTACCGTTATATGTATGCCTACTGAGTGTAAGGTACTCTTATGACCTTGCCACAGCTATACAATATTAAAAAGCTGCTGTATCGTAATAAACAATTCTGTGATATGAGGTAACAGCCACATAAGAACCAGAACCAGCCCTGCCAGACTGGTTAGGAACGCCAGGTCATCCCGATTTGATTGTTTCAATATTTGGTTTAACACGGACACCAGTATTCCGACCAGTGCAATTCTTAATATTAAATAGATATCCATAGGTTTCTCCATATAGGCGCTGCGCGCAATCACTTATTTTTGAAAGAAATGTACCTGACACTTACTGTACTGCTTGATTTCGTCATCAGATCATAATGATAGAAATAAACACTCCCGCCATAATTCCCAGGCTGTTGTAAAGGTAAGACCTTTCCTTCACTGTCTTGGATAGCTCTGCAAGCTCCTCCTCTAATTGAGATAGGTATAGTTCAAATGTATTCATCTGCATGTCCTTGTCCAGATATCCCAGATTATCCCCGAAGGATATGAGCTGCGCTTTGTCCTTCTTTGATAATGAGGTATTCACTAGCTCCTGTTCCACTGCCATCTTCCATATCTGTGAGAAGGTCTGTCCGGATAACTCCTGCAGCCTTGTGCTGGTATATTGGAAAAAGGAGCTGAAGCCTCCCTTATACCTCCTGGCCAGTACACTGATTGCCTCCGGGAGTGGGGTGTTCGCATATCGAATATCACCCTTTAGTAGACCGATTAGTTTTCTTAACTCCTTAAGATCTTCAACACGATTCTTCATCTCTGAACTGAAGAAGAAGCCGATTCCCGTCGAGGATGCAATCACCAAGATACATCCAATGATTTTTAAGATATTCATACCGGTTTGTCCTCCTTTCTACTGCAACTTATCCGAGCTATACACTCTCTTAAAGTGCATATCATAAATCTCCTCTACATGACCGATCCCTCTGACATTACTTAGTATGATGTAACGTTCAAAAAGTCTTTTCTCGATCAATTCACCTAAGGTAGGTTTATTCTTGATATCCTCCAGTGAACTGCCATGGACTGTTGCAATCAGCTTACACCCACAACCGATGACATAATCAATGGCTTCCAGCTCCTCCTTGGAGCCAAGCTCATCCACTGCAATAATCTGAGGAGACATGGAACGTATCAGCATCAGCATTCCTTTCGCCTTCGGACAGCAGTCCAGAATATCCGTCCGAATCCCCAGCTCATTCTGAGGGGTTCCCATATAACAGGCACCAATCTCCGAACGTTCATCTACCACACCGATGGACATACCGTCTAACAGCTCGCTTCCATTGGACAGCTGTCGAATGATATCCCTAAGTAAGGTGGTCTTTCCACATCGGGGAGGCGAGATAATCAGGGTATGATAGATTCCTTTACTCTGCTGGTTGATCAAATAGGGAATTACCCGGTCAGCGCAGCCCTTCACCTGATGGGCAAGACGCACATTGATAAAGGAAATGTGCTTCATTCCCTTTATCACATCTTCTTCAATGATAATCTTACCGGCTATTCCAATACGATGGCCGCCATTGATTGTAATAAAACCTTGCTTAATCTCTTCTTCAAAGGCATAGAGGGAGTAATTACTGATATACTCCATGGTCTCCCGGACCTCATTTCTGGTGATAATAATTGCTTTCGATGGATGCTTCACCAGCTTGGCCTCTTCCGAGATAAAGGCTTCCTGATTACAATAAATAATCATAAGAGGTGCATTGATGCGAAGACGTATCTCCTGCAGCTGGTCAAAATCAATGGCCAACTTACCAAAAACGGTGCGAAGCTTCAGTGATAATATTTTCAACAGCTCGTCTTTCGTGCTCATACGACTCCCCCTCTCCTGATCGATGGCTTATCCATCCGCTATTTAAAACAAGATATTCTTCGGGGAAGAAAAATATTACTGTGATATACGAAGAAATCACTTGTAATTTTTAACCCTGTATATTATTCTGTTAGACAAGATGAAACCGTCAATCACACTGGTAGAAGGGCTTCCGGCTTGATTTTAAGAATCGCTTAGCCAAAAAGGGAAGCAACCAAAAAAAGAGGAAGAGGTGTTTGTAATGCGTTATGGCTTGATTGGGGAGAAGCTGGGGCACAGCTATTCGAAGTTAATTCATGAGAAAATTGCAGATTATACATATGATTTAATCCCTCTAACCAAAGAGGAATTCATAGATTTTATGACAAAAAAAGACTTTAGGGCGATTAATGTGACGATACCCTATAAGCAGGATGTCATCCCTTATCTGGAGGAGCTTGATCCTCTTGCTAAGGAGATTGGCGCTGTGAATACGATTGTCAATTATGATGGCCGTTTCGTCGGTTATAATACCGATTTCTTTGGCTTTCAGTATATGTTGGAACACAATGATGTCCGGATTAAAGGAAAGAAATGCCTCATTCTCGGAAGCGGGGGTACCTCACATACAGTCCTGGCAGTTCTTAACCATATGGGGGCCTCCGAGGTGCTTGTTGTCAGCAGACAATCCACACCTGGGACCATCTCCTATGAGGAATGCTATAATAAGCATGTGGATGCGCAAATTATCGTGAATACTACACCACTGGGCATGTATCCGAATATCGACGCCACTCCCATCGACCTGGTTCCCTTTCAAAACTGCGAGGCTGTTGTCGATGCCATCTTTAATCCACTGGAGACTAAGCTCACCTTACAGGCCAAACAGCTTGGAATGAAGGGGGTTACCGGTCTAGAGATGTTGGTCGCTCAGGCTAAGCAGGCGATCGAATATTTCCTTGCCATAAAGCTGGAGGATCAAGTCATAGAGGATACCTATCAATATCTACTTGGGGTTATTCGGGATAAATAATATTTGACTTAAAGATAGTATCATCTGTTTATAAGCCTCTATTCTCTTTTAACCACATCTCATACAGAGCCTGGATATCCTCAGCAAATTCTTTATTTGTCTGCGTTTCTCCTTTTTCAAGCTTCTCTAAAACGGAGAACGAAAACGCCCCTGCTCCAAACTGTTCCCACTCGGAACGCATCGCCGGTTCCGGACAGGTGTTGGTGGTAACAAAAAAGTTGAAGCGATTGCTCTGCCCCTCTAAGTCAGTCGTTGATTTAATCCACTCACGACCATTTCCATCACATTTTATGCTATAAACTCCGCCTATAAATCTTCTATTTTTATATTGCTCTTTGATCTCTTTCTTCGTAAGTCGTTCCATTATCTTAATCCTTTCGATTGTATTAGATCAGATAAGAGCTTGATCACTCTTATTTGGTCTAAATTCTATATCAAGCTTGCATCAATTACAATAAACGCTCCGTTGAGTTCATAAAAGAGTCTGTCACAAAAGGCATGTGAAAAGGAAAGGACAACAGCATCCCTCACACGAACCAGATCATCTTGCCATACGGAAAAAGATTATCTGGTTGGGATGCATGTTGTCCTTTCCTTCCTCTTTGACATGCGTTTTGTAATAGCCCCCACATTAATTCTCTTTTAATGTTTTCATTATTTCGTATATTTTGCGGGTTGTATTCACATTTCTTACTGTCATATTCTTATATAAGCTTGTACCAACTAATTTTTGTAGTCCGCTTCTTGTAACATCCTTTTTATCAATTGCCCATAATACTGCACCCGGCGTGTAGATTAACGTATCGATTTGCGCTTTTGCTTTCAACTGATCCGGCAAGGTATCCCTATTGATGTCCTCAGAAAGGAACAGTACATCACTTTTCATGTCATTATCATTTTTCCAATCCTCCGGTAGATATTTCATCATATCCGTATAATCATCATAGCTTCGAATTAATACCTTGATATCCAGCTTATAATCCTCATTAATCGCTTTTTCCAAAAGCAATGACAAGGCTTCCTTAGAGTTCTTTTCATCAACAAAAATCACATTTCCCGAATTGATATAGGTGATTACCGATTCCATTCCAACTCGCTCAAAGGTTTCTTTTAACAGCTTCATATCGATTTTATTGTTACCGCCAACATTGATGCCTCGCAGTAAAGCAGCGTAAACCATAGGCTTATCCTCCTTATTCTTTGTTCAACCGTATATTTACGATTTGGGATCATATAATGCATACTTCATGAAGTATTCGTGCTGTTCTCTGATTAACTCTTTGATTTCACTGACATCGGATAACGTAACCTCGGGTATTTCCAATACAAACGCGCCACAGGCAGACTTGGTCTCTCCGTCTGGGAACGTATAGGTATAAACAAATTTATCACCCTTACAAAAACCGCATTCCCTGCATTTTGCGAGTCGATTATTGCTCGATAAAATCCTGTCACGAATGACATTAGCGAATTTGTCCGAGTAATGAAGACACGAAGAAAATCGTAATCCAAAAAATGCCTCTCCACAACCCTCTCGGACTCCAAACCGTGCCAATACTCGATTATGAGCAAGGTTATTAAAGGAAAGAATAAATCCCTTAGTCCGCTTTCTCATAGGCGTGTAATCTAACTCTACCAATGCTTCGATAATCGGTTGATATACAAGTTTCTCCTCATCGCTTATCATATCATAAAATTCAGAAATAAACTCTTCCCATCTCTTCACCTGTGTACCTCCTTTAAAGGTTCAATCATTTTTGATCTCTATGTACATCGCTCTTTATTGTCCTGTATTGTTCATCGCTGTGAAAGAATGTGAGGTAATTGTGCTTCGGATTATGCTTATATTATCAATTTAATTGCATGGATAAATATTGCTTTGCAAGCCATTTCACATTTTCACTAACTGCCCTTGTTCCGTCTATGCGCAAAACAGGACAATGCAACTCTGTTATCCATTGTTCATCCCGTTTTAAACATACTAATGGCGGTTCTCCTATATCATATTGTTCAGCAAGAATTAAGCTATTTTGATTAAATTCATACATATCCCCACCTAAGAGCACTCTATTTCCCCAACGCTTTAAAGCACGCAAACGGTACCGCTCCACACAGATTTCTGTTGGCGCTGTCATAAAAACTGCCAAATCAAATAGCGGATTAAAGGCTTCTCGGATACTCCACATCTGTCCTGACATTACAAAATGAGGGGATTGCGATATATCATTCATCAGACGCTCTGTTTTATGTTCCTTTGTATACGAAACCGTATATGGAATTTCCGTATCCCACCGATAATGATAATCATCCAAATCAAAATGTTGAAAATTTAACTGTTGTGCCAACTCTCTGCCAAGTGTTGTTTTTCCTGTACCCATTGCACCGAAAATTATTATCCCTCTGGACACTATGTCCCCCCTCAAAATATAATTTTTCTGTATATAGAATTCTGAATTATCACTGTTTCGCAATCAGATTATGCTTATTAGCTAATCTATACCACGTCGCTCTTCTAGTCTGTCCATTTATACTTCTTCGACTGGTAGATTATATAATAATCATAAGCTACTTTTACTAAAAGAAATATTATGAAGACAAAACCTGTAATCCTTATAGTTTTTACCCTAAATAAAACTGATTTAAGAAATGGAATATGCAAACTAACTACAGCGATCAGGATTAGCGTAAATATAAGAAACAAATTATATATATGTTTTTTCCATCCTTTCTCATAGAGAAATCTCGGTTTCAGATATATCTGCCCCAAAGTACCGAGGGCAAGCCATACCAGAAAGAATACACCTTGAGAAACATATACGGCTTCAGTATCTGTATAAAGTCCCAAAAAAACGATACTTAGGAAAAGAGTCCTGATTGCAAGATCATACGCGACCACTAGAAAAAGCTCTGTCTTAGATATCTTTCCGCTATTTTCAATTACAGCTTCACACCATTCCTTCTTATCTCCCTCAATAATCTCTGAAAAAGTTTCATTCCTCTGTTCTGCTTCTAAAGCCATTCCAATTAATTCTTTATGTGTAATCTCTCTATCAAATGCACTCATTCTAGCCACGTTCATATATTTCATCATCTTATCAATTGCATTACTGCTCTCTATAGAAAGATATTGTTCCCTTAGTTTGTTTTCTTTTTTGAGAAGCCTTAATGTATTATTCATTATTCACCCACCCCTAACTCCATAATGTTATTTACATTCTTAGCTACTTCCATCCAACATTCCTTGAATTCAAATAGCAATCCTTTCCCCTCTTCTGTTAATGAATAGTACTTTCTGGCTGGCCCTAAAGGAGAAAGCCTAAATTCTGATTTTATCATACCCTTCTTCTCAAGTCGTAAAAGAAGCGGATAAATAGTACCCTCCTTAACATCCGCAAAACCATAAACCTGCAATTTTGTAACTATGTCATAACCATATGTGACTTCATCATCTAGTATCTTTAATATACATCCTTCAATAGTTCCCCTCATCAACTGTGATTTATCATACATAACTTCACCTACCTTGTAGTACAATATAGCTTAATATCTATATTGTACTACAAGGTAGGTGAATGTCAATACATAAAATTTCTAGTATCATTATGTTTATTGTACTCTTAGTTATTCATGTGCCAGCTAATCAATATTCCCTTTCCTGGTTTTATCGTAACACAAAAAGCGCAATCCCTTGGGTTGCGCCATATAAATTCTTGATATCTCGTTACACTCTCTTCATAGTAAAGTCCTTGAAAAACTGTAGATTCAGACATTTTTGTTAGCTACGAGTTAGGTAGTCTTATCGCTCTACATAATCTGTCATAGTGCATAATGATAAAGAAGGCCGTCAATAAAACTCTGCTTACAAGTTTTCACATAAAAGCTCCTGACTTAATAATTTTCTGCAGCTTTGGACGTCTTCCATTGTTATATCTTCAAACACAAAGGATCCGCAGCGGCATTTATTGTATGCTTCTCCGTCCATCTCGAAGGAAAATCCGCCAGAACAACCCGGGTTACAATGTCCGCAATCCCATCCGTTTAATCGGATAGACTCCTGTATCTTATTTGGCTGTTCTGCTACCAAAGGCATATATTGACTGATATACTGCAGATTCAGTTTGGCTGAAAGTTTTTCCTGATTGACTTGAAGACTCATTAAAACTTTCTTATTCTTAATGTTTGTGTAAACGCAAGACCAATCGTTACGCATAAAGCCTCCCATACGTACAGCCTGTTTCGTAACATCCGCTACACTTTCATGCAATGCAGCAGCACTCTCACTTCTCAAAGAGTCAAGGGCATGATAAATTGATTTCACAGTCAGCTTTGGTTCCTTAACTTTCTCACCTTCTAAAATCCCATTATGCATCATATAGAAATAATTCCTTTGCTTTTTTATGTCGCCATTATTCAGTTCCAATACTGCGTCAGCCATAGCTTTCAATACTGCAGTAAGTGCAATATTATTGCCATAAGAAAAAGAGATAACATCATCCTTTTTAATCGTATTTTCCATACCTTTTATATCAAAACCATATTCTCTAAGTTTAGAAAGTAAAAACGGCAAGCCCGTAATTTTTAATTCTTTTGCTGACGATGAAAGAACTCCTCCATTAACAGTTAATGCCATGTCAGGCTGAAGCTCTGCTCTTGCCCCTAGAACAAACAGCAAGTTAGGTACCCGAAGAAAACTTGCATTGCTGTTGGTATAGTCTGTGTTTTTTGCGTTAATGTCAATATTATCTTTCAACAGCATACCAAAACTACTAGGATCATGTGCAACATCACTGTAAATGTTACGTACTAAAGATAGCAGGGTCAAAAAACCTTCTTTGAACTGCTTCTGATCAAGACCGTGAAGAAATCTGTCATGTACCTTCATTGAATCAGGGTCATCAATCACGTTTTTTAAATAATTCTCTGCAATAACATTAATATAGAATTGTTTTTCCATTTTAATAAATACTCCTTTAAACAAGATTTATTAGCATGTCCATTCATAGTTGTCATTAATAAGATATGTATCGAGTAATATTATATCTTAGTTTAATAGTAAATTCTACCATTTTTTTACTCTTATATTGTGATGCGGATAACACTACGATACTCTCATTACTTCAACAATTAAAAAGCGCAACCCTGGAAAATCTTAATTTCCTTGGATTGCGCCTATAATTACTAGACTTTGAATTAGTTTGTACCGAGGATAAAGTCCTTTATTTATAGGACTTACGCAGGTACAAACTTCGTAAGTGATTTATGCTTTTTATAAATCACTATAGGCTCGCATGTATTTCGCGAGACTATACTCTTTCATATTGATATGCTTATCTTACTGGGATTCCTTACATTTTTGTTAGCTACGTGTCCGCTACGTTCATTGTCGTTTAATGTCTGTCATAGTTTACATTTCATAAATTCTTATGAATTCTTTCCTACTGCCATGGCTGTTAATACGTCTGTAACTCTACCTCTACCATTCTTTATGGTCACAACATATTTCTTTTAGATTTTCTCAGTATAAAAATGGTTACTATTAAATTAGTAATGAACCAATAAAAAAGGCTAGATATATTTTGTAATCCTCTAGAATTTAAATCTATAATTAAATTATAGTTAGAATCAAAAAATCCATTAAAGAAGCTTCCACATATACGATAAAATGCATTCAAAATAATAACTGACCATATATTATTCGTTCTTAAATATACTGCGGATATAATTATTGAAAAAGAAAATTGATTAAATAGTAAATAAATTGCACTATTTACTGAAACTCCAGCAATTATATCTAGCATATATAAAAATCCATTTAATAATGATGTTAAAAAAATTGATAAGTATAATCCATTAAATTTATTTTTAAAATGTTCTTTCCATATATTTAATATAATACCTCTAAATATTACCTCTTCAGATATTGCAGTTGCAACAAGAATTAGCATAAAGATTATTATTCTATATGTAGATTTTATTGAATATAATTCAACCATTCCGTATTGGACATTTTCGATTAAGTACATAACTGAAATTATGATTATATATCCACCTACAATTAATCCCTTCAATAGACTTGAGCTTTGACTCTTTAATATATTTTCTTTACCAAATAACCATAATAGCCCAAGTGAAATTCCGACACATATTACCATATACATAAATTGCCATAGGTTGAAACCTGTCTCAGACGAAAAAAAACTTATGATAATAGAAAATGCAAGACTTAGCATGCCATATGCAATGAAGCAAAATATGCATATCAAATTAGAATGATTTATTTCAAAGCTTTTTATTCTGTCTCTCATATTAACCCTTTCCTTATCATTAACAATTTTTAATCTTTCTTAGTTATAATTAATTTTAAACATATATCAATTGTTACACTCTAGCATTTACTGTATATCATAACACGGATTACCAGATTTTTCTATGAAAAATATATAGGATTTTCTCAATTGAATATATAAAATAATATCCGTTAGCTATTTATTGGCTAACTCAGTTATTACAGATTTTTATGCTGCCTCATCATTTGTAGGAAAATATAAAAAAAGCGCAACCCCCGGAAAACCTTGCTTTTCCTTGGATTGCGCTCATATTAATCTTTGATCTTCGACTATACTCTCTTCATATATTCGCCGGATCTGGTGTCAATCTGAATCTTGTCACCCTGCTCAACGAATAAAGGAACGTAAACGGTTGCTCCGGTTTCAACAACAGCGGGCTTAGTAGCACCCTGTGCTGTATCGCCTTTGAAACCAGGCTCAGTATCTGTGATAACAAGCTCAACGAATAACGGAGGCTCGATAGCGAATACCTGTCCACCATGGGAAAGCATCTTAACCATCTCATTTTCCTTAACGAACTTAAGGGAATCACCAACAGAATCCTCATTCATACCGATCTGATCAAATGTCTCAACATTCATAAAGTGGTATAACTCACCATCAGAATACAGATATTGCATATCGCTTCTCTCAATATGTGCCTGGGGATATTTCTCGGTAGGGCGGAAGGTTTTTTCTGTAACACCACCATTTTTAATGTTCCTTAATTTGGTTCTAACAAAGGCT
>JAEYXC010000115.1 GCA_023428655.1 Bacillota bacterium
ATCCATAATTTGTACATGATTTCAATAGTTTGCCCATGTTTTATTGTATGTTTTGCTGATATAATGAACTCATAATTGGTTTAATTATTGAATTATATAGTAAAATTATACATTCTTCCTTGGGTTAAAGCAATACCGATCTTGTACCATGGTATTTTAATCCTGCTAATTCTGCTATGTTGTTCAAAACCAATCAGAAATAATAGGTACATTCAGGAAAACCACCAGGTGTTCTTGGATAAAGCATTAAGGGGGATCATGTATGAAACAAAAAAGTGTCACTCGCAAAACCATTCTATACTTTAAAAAAACCTGGACACTGTATTTGATGATGGCTTTACCGGTGGCGTTTGCCGTCGTATTCCGTTATCTGCCGATGACGAATATTGCTATGGCATTTAAGGAATACAACATGTTCAAGGGTGTATGGGCTTCACCGTGGTCCGAGCCTTTATTCAAATGGTTTGAAAAAGCCTTTACGACCAAGGATTTCTGGGATGCACTCCGTAATACCTTGATGTTGAATTCCCTGGATCTGGCCTTCGGATTTCCGATGCCGATCTTTCTTGCGATTTTATTAAACGAGCTTGCCTTCAAACGTTATAAGAAGGTAACCCAAACCATTGTTTATCTGCCGCATTTCCTATCCTGGATTATTATCAGCGGTATAGCAAAGCAGCTTCTTGCACCACGTTCCGGTATGGTCAATGTTTTGCTCAATGATATGGGATATCAATCGATTGATTTCCTTACTAACCCTACCCTTTATGTAGTTACATACATAGCCTTCGGATTGTGGAAGGAGATGGGATGGAACACCATCATTTATCTTGCTGCAATCACAGGAATTAATCCTGAGCTTTATGAAGCAGCGGAGGTGGACGGTGCCACCAGATGGAAGAAGATATGGCATATTACATTGCCCGGTATTCGTTCTACCATCGTTGTTCTTCTTATTATGAACATGGGACGTATCCTGGGAAGTGAATTTGACCGGCCTTATTCCTTCTCCAACAGTCTTGTAATGGGTGTTGCCGATGTCTTAAGTACTTATGTATATCGTGTAGGTATTAGGGGCTTCCAATTCTCGCTGACTGCTGCAGTAGGTTTGTTCCAGTCAGTAGTATGTGTTATATTCCTATTTACCGCTAACGCCATTGCTAAGAAATTCGGCGAACGCGGGGTATGGTAAGGGGGCCGCAGCGATGGTAAAATCAACGAAACGAAAAATTGAAGACCTAATAATAGCATTTGTCTGTTTTATTTTCATTCTAATATGTTTGTTACCGCTGGTAAATATTCTGGCACGATCCCTTAGTTCGACTCAGGCACTCATCAATAACCGAGTTTCCTTATTGCCGGTGGAATTCACCCTGGAATCCTACAGCTTTGTATTGCAGGATGCAGCATTTGTACGTTCCTTGTGGTGGACGGCATTATTGACTCTGATTTGTACCTTGGTATCGTTGTTTATGACAATATTATGCTCGTATCCTTTGATTTTCGATAAATTAAAGGGAAGAAAGTTCTTAAACGGTATGATGCTGCTGACTATGTATTTTAGTGCAGGAACCATCCCGAATTATTTGTTAATGAAGGATCTGAATTTGATAAATAATCCTTTGGTTTTAATTATACCAAATTGTTTATCCATCTTCAACATGATTATCCTTCGAAGCTTTCTATACGGAATTCCGGACAGTCTTCGTGAATCTGCGGAGCTGGATGGCGGTGGTCCGGTTAAAATTCTTACCAAGATATATCTGCCGTTATCAAAACCGGTGTTAGCAACCCTGGCACTCTTTTATGCGGTAGGTCGATGGAATGGCTTCTCAGATGCCCTCATGTATGTACCGGATGCTAAATATGCGCCGATTCAGTTGAAGCTATACCAGGTTATTAATAACCTGTCGGCCATTGAGACAGCCATGCAGGAAGGCTTCTCGGCACCAATGGCCAGTGAAGGACTAAAGGCTGCATCCGTTATGTTTGCTACCATACCGATTGTAGTCATATATCCATTCCTACAAAAGCACTTTATTCAAGGTGTTACCCTGGGTGCAATCAAGGAATAGGGTTTTGACAGAACCATTTAGAAACAGGTTAAGGATGTTAAATTCAACGTTTTCTGTAAAAAACGTTGTTATTTATAAAAAAATAATAGGAGGATGTATTAATGAAAAAAAGATGGTTATCACTTATACTTGTGTGTATAATGATCGTCAGCGTTTTAGGGGGATGTAAGGCTAAAACCGATGATCCTGCACCGACAGAGCAAGAAACTGTAACTACTGAGCCGACTAAGGCACCTGAAACAGCAGCTCCTGTAGAAGATGCAAAGCCTGAATACAGCGAGATTACAGTGGAGGTATTTGACCGTGGTACGGATGGTGGTAAGACGGATCCTACCAACAACTTCTATACTGACTGGATTAAAGCAAAGGTATTAGAAGATGAGAACATTGGAGTTACCTTCGTAGCAGTATCTCGTTGGGAAGAAACCGACCAGCTGAACAACCTTATGGCTGCCGGAACAGCACCGGATGTATGTCTTACTTACAGTGGAGACCTGATTGCAAACTATCGTGATTTAGGCGGTCTTGCAGATTTAGCACCCTATGTGGATACCTTATTACCGGATCTGAAGGAATTCCTCGGTCCCGACTTAGCATTAGAGGGAAGAGATATGATCTGGCGTAATATGAATACCGAAACCGGAGAGTTATTCTCTATTCCTGCTCGTCGTATGAACACAGCAGGCGCAAACACCTTTATTCGTAAGGATCGGTTAGATAAGCTTGGTTTACCGTTACCTACTACAACTCAGGAATTCTATGATGCTCTCGTAGCATTTAAGACACAGGATCCTGGCGGCATTGGTAAGGATAAGGTTGTTCCCTTTACTATGACCAGCGATGTTCGTTGGAGAGCAAGCACCTTAATCGAGTCCTTTATTGATCCTAACATTAGCAAAAAGGATCGCTGGGTAAATACCGTTATTGATCGTAATTTCTTACTTCCCGGCTATAAGGAAGGCGTTCGTTTCTTAAATAAGATGTACAACGAAGGTTTAGTTGATACTCAGTTCGCTCTTTACAATGATGATAACGATAGCGATAACCTCATCAAGAGCGGTATGGTTGGTGCTTTCATTCATAACTGGGATCAGGCTTACCGTGATACCCCTGGATTATTACGTGACCTTAAGGTTAATGTTCCGGATGCAGAGATCGTTACCATTGATCCCTTCCAGAACAGTGCTGGTGTAACTGAGAAGTTTACCTATGATGCAGCTGGTGTTAATATGTTCGTTCCTGCATCCAGCAAGAATGTAGAAGGCGCTCTTCGTTATATCAACTGGTTATCTAAGTTCGAAAATCGCTACTTCCTTCAGATTGGTGAGGAAGGCGTGACTCATGAGATGGTTAATGGAGTTCCGAAGATGATCGCTGCAACCAATGAGAAGATCATGAACTCTGCTCAGAATATTGACTATACAATCATGATTAACGGTCTTGATGTAGGCGATGACAGCAAGTATGCGCAGGCACTCGCACAGTCCTACACCGTGGATCCTCAGCTTATTACCGATGCATACGAGAATTCTATGAGAAATGGTCGTCCTTCTACCATCGTTCCGGTAGT
>JAEYXC010000217.1 GCA_023428655.1 Bacillota bacterium
GGCAGTACAAGTGTAGTAAATCTTGGACGAATTCTCCTTTATAGTGATAAACAAGAGGTCCCGGCCATGGATATGATGAGCTCCAGCTCCTCCAACGAAGGAACAACAAAGACCACCCTATCGGTACACCAAGAACTCAGTGAGTTGAAGCTGGAATCTCCGATGCTACAAGAGGCTGATTCCGCTTTGGAGATAACCATCAATTCTATTGCCTATGATGAGCTAAAGTTATTGAAGGTAAAAAGAGGGGATCATCTTATAATAGAGTGTAATATCAAAGATCTCCCGGAAGGCATGGGTATCGATGTCTATGATTTTCGTCCAAAGCTTAGTTATACGAAGGAGGATGGAACCCAGGGCTATACTCGCCTTTATAATATAACCAAGCGCAGATATTTTTACAGTTATTTCGATGCTTTAAAATATCTTATTCGAAGAGGGGGGTTCTAATATGTCCGAAGGTTATCGTGTGATATTTTGGGGTATTTTCTTTATCACCTTCCATATCAATCTGGGGCCACTCCAAATCCTTCCTGCTTTTGTTGGATATCTGATTGTGTCAAGAGGGATTGACCATCTACAAAGGGAAGGGAATTTCCCCTCCTTCTCAAAAGCGCGTCTGGTATCTAAGGTACTAACCATACTAGGTGTGGTCAGCTTTTTCTTAATTTGGATCCCCCAGCCGGAGTCGATAATGATGAGCTTTTATTCTCTACTCTTCTCCGTATTAGAGCTTTTTCTGGTATATTATATTATGGAAGGAAGCATAGAACGAATGCTGGCTTATGGGGATGGGAAGCAGGTTGATAGCTATCGCAGCGAGCAAAGAGCATATCTTGTATTCATGACGATCTATATCATTGGGATATGCCTCGCCATCACCTTTGGGGAGCAGACCTTTACATTTCTAATGATCTTACTTGGATTATTCCTAAGGTTCTGGTTTATGGCCATGTTAGGAAGGCTGAAGAGATTGGCAATGGATGACGGCTCTGTATAAGGGTAAGAATGAGGGTCGACAAAGGCAAGTGTGATTATAGAAAGAAACAAAATATATATCAAAAAGGAGATATAATAAATGAGATTTTGTTGGACAACCCTATATGTAAAGGATATGGAGGCTTCTTTAAAATTCTATGAGGAGGTCGTAGGATTAAAGGTGAACAGACGATTTGCTTCGGCACCGGGTTCGGAGATAGCATTCCTTGGTGAGGGAGATACACAGGTGGAGCTGATCTGTAGCAACCAGAAGGAGAATATCTCCGTGGGAATGGATATCTCACTGGGATTTGTGGTGGATTCTATTGAGCAGAGGATGGAATTGGTAAAGGAGAAAGGGTATGAGGTTCATAGTGGGCCCTTCCAACCCAATCCCCATATTCGGTTTTTCTATGTTCAGGATCCAACCGGCTGGAGAATTCAGTTTGTTGAGAACCTATAAATGGTACGTTAGTAGCCAATAAGAACAGTTATTGATCAGAAAATTGCTATTTACAAATAGATGAACATGGGATATAATTGTTAAATAAATAACAAATAAGTCGTTCTGACCACAAGGGTGCGCCCGCGTGAAAGGCGAAGAATAGAAAACCATACATGGTATATTGTAGAACACCGTGGCAAAAGCAAGTGTGCTGATGCTCTTGGCCCCCTACTAATACCTTGATCGGATTATACTATCCTTACGCCTTTGCGGTGTAAGGATTTTTTTATTTCTTTGTATGCATAGGAGCAATACCAGTAAGGCATGAGTGTCAATAACCTTTAGTCGAATCGGGAGTAAGAAACGGAGAGAGATATGGCGGATATCAGAAAATTAATTAATCAGCTAGAAGAGAAGAAGCAATTATCAAAGGAGGATTTTCTTACACTCATTACAGAGCTAGGTGAAGAAGATTGGAATTATCTCAGGGAGCGTGGAAGGAAAGTTGCATTAAAGCATTTTGGCAACCGAATTTATACCAGAGGGCTCATTGAGTTTACGAATTATTGCAAAAATGATTGCTATTACTGTGGTATTCGAAGGAGTAACGACTGTGTTACAAGGTATCGCCTTACCAATGAACAGATTTTGGCTTGCTGTAAGGAAGGGTATGAATTAGGTTTTCGGACCTTTGTATTACAGGGCGGCGAAGATGGCAGCTACTCGGATGAAGCCTTAATTGGTATCATCCAAATGATTAAGGAAGGTTTTCCGGATTGCGCTCTAACCCTATCCGTAGGTGAGAAGAGTTACGAAAGCTATCTTAAATTCTACGAGGCAGGAGCGGACCGCTATCTCCTTCGTCATGAGACTGCGAATGAAGAGCATTACAGTAAGCTTCATCCTTCGAACCTTAAGCTGGAGAAGAGAAAACAATGCTTGCAGGATCTGAAGAAGATTGGATATCAGGTTGGAGCTGGCTTTATGGTGGGCTCACCTTATCAGACTCCGGAGCATATTGTGGAGGATTTGTTATTCTTGAAGGAGCTTTCACCGCAGATGGTGGGAATCGGGCCCTTTCTACCCCACCATGAGACTCCCTTTGCGAATCAGGAGAAGGGATCCATGGAGCTGACCTTAACCCTGATCAGTATTTTGCGCTTAATGCTGCCCAACGCATTAATTCCTGCTACCACTGCTCTCGGAACCATACATCCAAGCGGAAGGGAAGAAGGGATCTTGTCCGGAGCCAATGTTGTAATGCCGAACTTATCCCCCACCTCCGTACGTAAGAATTATGAGCTATATGATAATAAAATCTGTACCGGTGATGAGGCGGCGGAATGCCGTTTCTGCCTGGATCGAAGAATGAAAAAAATAGGATATGAGTTAACCGTTGACCGTGGTGATTATGACGAAGAGGAGAATGCATAATGTATGATATAATGAGTAAGAAGGCCGAGGAGTTCATAAGTCATGAGGAAATCCTTGCAACCTTAGAATATGCCCATGAGAATAGGAATAACCGAGAGTTGATTGATGAGATTCTGGCGAAGGCAGAGCTCATGAAAGGAATAACTCACCGGGAGGCCTCCGTACTTCTGGAATGTGAGCAGGAGGATCAGATTCAGAGGATGTATGAGCTTGCGGTAAAGATTAAACAGAAGTTCTATGGTAATCGAATTGTTATGTTTGCTCCTCTGTATCTTTCTAATTACTGTGTCAACGGTTGTGTTTATTGTCCCTATCACTATATCAATAAGCATATCCCCCGTAAGAAGCTGACCCAGGAGGAGATTCGCAGGGAGGTAATCGCCCTGCAGGATATGGGACATAAGCGATTAGCCTTGGAGGCTGGGGAGGATCCGGTCAATAACCCCCTTGATTATATTCTGGAAAGTATTCAAACAATCTACTCCATCAAGCATAAGAACGGGGAGATTCGCAGAGTAAACGTAAATATTGCAGCGACTACAGTGGAGGACTACAAAAAGCTGAAGGATGCCGGAATAGGAACCTATATTCTGTTCCAGGAGACGTATCACAAAGAAAACTATGAGAAGCTGCACCCCACCGGTCCGAAGCATAACTATGCTTATCATACGGAGGCTATGGATCGTGCCATGGAAGCAGGTATTGATGATGTGGGACTGGGGGTACTGTATGGTCTCAATATGTATCGTTATGATTTTGCGGGTATACTGATGCATGCTGAGCATCTTGAAGTAGCGCTGGGCGTTGGGCCACATACGATTAGTGTACCGAGAATTCGTCCTGCGGATGATATCGATGCGGACAGCTTTAAGGATGCGATCTCGGATGAAATATTCGAGAAAATTGTCGCAATTCTTCGTATTGCGGTTCCCTATACCGGAATTATTGTATCAACCCGTGAATCGGAAAAAAGTAGGGAGAGAGTCTTAAAGCTGGGAGTATCACAGATCAGCGGCGGCTCAAAAACCAGTGTCGGTGGATATGCTGCAGCGGAACCGGAGAAGGAGAGCTCGGCACAGTTCGATGTGGAGGATACCAGAACCCTGGATGAAATTGTGAATTGGCTATTGTCTCTGGGACATATACCGAGCTTCTGTACTGCATGCTACCGGGAAGGAAGAACCGGTGATCGCTTTATGAGTCTGGTGAAGTCCGGTCAGATTGCCAATTGCTGTCAACCAAATGCATTAATGACACTTAAGGAATACCTGGAGGATTATGCCTCGGAGGATACAAGGAGGAAGGGAGAAGCGCTGATTGAACGCGAGTTAGCCCATATACCCAATGAAAAGGTCCTCAGTATAGCAAAGGCTAATTTAGATAAGATTGCTGATGGCAGCAGGGATTTCCGTTTCTAATATTATGATGGGTTGCCAATTAATTATGGATTTTTATGTAAAACTTGCTATAATTTAAACAGAGAGTATCTACAAGCATGCTTGTGAGGTACGATCAAAGCTGCTGATGATAATACAAAGGAGCAAGAGGAAGCATGTTACGCAGATGACTGCAGAGAGGAAAAGAGTGCATGAGTTTAAATAATACGCCGAGAGCAAACCAACTTCATATTGGTATTTTCGGGAAGAGAAACAGTGGAAAATCAACCCTGATCAATGCCCTTACCGGTCATAATACCGCATTGGTATCCGATGTTGCAGGTACCACAACGGATCCCGTCTATAAGACCATCGAAATCTACGGAATCGGACCCTGTGTCTTAATTGACACGGCCGGATTTGATGACAGCGGATACTTGGGGCAGATGAGAGTTGAGAAGACGAAGCTTGCCATGGAGAAGACCGATGTTGCCCTCATTGTATGCAGCGAGGAGGATATCACCCAGGAGCTGGAATGGGCGAAGGCCTTCAAAGAGCATAAGGCATCGGTAATAATGGTCATCAACAAAATTGATCAAATCAGTAATACGGATAGAATCCGTAATAAAATAGTAGAAGCAATGAAGGAGGAGCCGATTAAAATCAGTGCTATCTCTAAGCTTGGCATTGAGAGGATCCGGGAAGAAATTATTCGAAAGATTCCGGAGGATTTCGATACAAAAAGTATCTTAGGCAATCTGGTTGAGGAGGGAGATACGGTCCTTCTGGTCATGCCCCAGGATATCCAGGCACCGAAGGGACGACTGATTCTACCCCAGGTGCAGACCCTTAGAGAGCTTTTGGACAAAAAATGCATCGTCTTAAGCAGTACGGCCGATAAATATGAGGAAGCCTTAGGTAGCTTAGTGAAGCCACCGAAGCTAATTATAACGGACTCACAGGTCTTTCAGCTGGTATATGAGAAAAAACCGGAAGAGAGTAAGCTGACCTCCTTCTCCGTACTCTTTGCAAGTCATAAGGGTGATATAGAGTATTTTATGGAAAGTGCAAAGGCCTTGGATAGGCTGACAGTGAAGTCAAAGGTGTTAATTGCGGAAGCCTGTACCCATGTTCCTCTGGAGGAGGATATCGGCAGGGAGAAGCTCCCGAGAATGCTTCGAAAGAAGGTAGGCGAGGGTTTGACCATCCACAATGTCAGCGGCAATGATTTTCCGAAGGATTTAACGAAATATGATCTGGTGATTCAATGCGGTGCTTGTATGTTCAACCGCAAATACGTGATGAGCCGCGTGGAACAGGCGAAGCTTCAGAAGGTTCCCATGACGAATTATGGAATCACCTTAGCGTACCTTACTGATATCTTAGATAAGCTGGCAATTGTGTAATGCTTTAACATATAATGAAAGGGCTATTGCAAAGGGCGAGTTATAGAGAAGGAAGAACAACATACATTATGGGATATATGTTGTTCTTCCTTCATTTTGAATTAGTCTCTTGCAACAGCCCTTTTTGATTCATATATACATAGAAACGTAAATCATGCAATTTCTACTCCTGGAAGGACTTCCAGAAGTCGCCCTTGGTATCAATGAATTCTCTCAGCTCCTCAAAGGTTATCTCGAATTCCGGGAAACCTGCGGCATAGGCAGCAATCTCATAGGGATAGAAGTAGATGACGATGCCTTTTTCATTTAGGTAAAAATGCTGGGCATCGGTGATTCCTGTAAAGTAATCGGAGAAGTACATCGATTCTTCCGGATTCGCCTCTTCCATTTTTGCTCTGATAAAGTCGTCGATCATTTTCTTGTAATCACTACCCTTAATAAATAAATCCTCAAAATCGTAGAACTCACCGGTGGTAATGTCGATGTAGTAGTATTCTCTCAAGGGCATTCCGTGTGCGGCACCTTTATAATAGTCATAACCACTCATAGAGATAGTTAAAAGGTTCTTATTTAGCGAAGCCCAGAAGGAATCATCAACGGATAGGCCTTCTTCAACCGTGATATTTGCACGGGATTCGGTGAACAACGTTTCTAGCTGTTCATTGATATTTTTCTGGATTACAGGGTCAGCCAGACCTTCCACCTCGGGGTATCGAACCAGAACTGTTCTTAGGGGCTTGAACTTGTGCTCCTTAACTTTGATGCCGTTGGCAAGTTGGGTGGTAGAATCTTCTTTCCATAGAACAGTATTGTCTAAACGATAATATGCCAAATCTCCATCAATATCAGCCTTTACAATATTATCCATCAGAGTCAGCTTACCGGTACCTTCAAAGCTGGGAAGGGAAGTAACCTCCTGACCCTTGGTATCAATGAAGAAGACATCGGTAGCATTGGCTGCACAAGCATATTCTCCAATAAAAGGCTGTACATCATATAAGGTGTAATCGGTTAACTGCTCTCCGGAGTCATTGTAGAGTGCATAGGGATCAAACATGGCTTCGTAAGCATCAAGCTCAGGGTTCTTGACAGCAAAAAGATCATGCCCCAGATAAATAATTTCGCTATATTTTGGCTCCAGTACGGAGGTGCCGTCAACCCTCTTAACTCCATTTTTCATGGTTTCGGAATCGTTGAAGAGAAGATAGCCATCCTTAAAATCATAGGCATAGCTATTACCGAGATTTAACTCGAAGCTTTCTAGTACCTTTCCGGTCTGATCAATCAGCTGATAGGGACCTCCATTCGGTAAAGACACATAAGCCTGACCTTCCTCGTTGAAGCGGTCAGCATGGATGAAGCTGGGTTCAATAATTATCTTACCGGTTTGGTCAATATATCCATAGAGCCATATATCCTCCTTGGTATTTAAAAAGGCTGCCATACCATTGTGAAAGGAATTGATGGTACCGTTATTTTCAAAAAGCACAGCACCGGTGGTGTCAATTACCCTATAATCATTGCCGACCTGGACAATAGCGAAGCCTTCCGAAAATGGTTCGGCATAATCATAACTGGGTTCAATGACAAAAGCACCACTGGAATCAATGTAACCGTATTTTTGCTCCCCGTTTACCATCCGGTATGCAGGATAGAGACTCTTGGTATCCACAGTATCACCGGGAGCCTCACTAGGAGAAGGAGCCACGGTAGGCGTCTGGGTAGGGGCCTGTGTCGGGGTAATTACATGCTCGGTATTATCAGCCTGCTCGGCTTTATCTTTAATAAATATAAAATATACGGATAATAAAAGAATGAGAGCTGCCAGCACACAACCAACAGCGATAATGGTTTTTTTCATATTGGATCTCCTTTATACTATAGCTTCACAGTCGTTGTATTCTTCATATAGGATATTATTTATTATATAGAGGATGGGAAGGGAAGTAAAGGTGATAAGTATTAAGTTTTAGTTACGTTTTTTTTAACGGGTGGAGTCGTTGAACATACCAATCCTATTCATCAAAATTAGATATAAGAGGGAATAAAATCAGCAATATACTTTTATGTGTTTATATGGAAATGTTTCCATTGCACATACTTTCGATTTATTGATATAATAAAAGCGTAGCGTGCATGCTACACGCTTGCTTATATCTATTCGATCGGAGCTGACGATCATGAAAAATAAACACATTCAAAAATTAACAAATTTATAAGGAATGAAATTCAGCATATTATCATATGTTTTAAATGCTGTTATACAAAGATAAAGTAAGCAAAGGCATAACAGGAGGTGAAGCTGATGTCGAGAAAAGGAAAAACAGGCAGGATTACAGACGAACAGATCTACCTTTTTCACGAGGGGACAAATTATAAGAGCTACCATATGCTCGGAGCACATCGAATGGAACAGGACGGTAAAAGCGGCGTCCG
>JAEYXC010000227.1 GCA_023428655.1 Bacillota bacterium
GGATGATAATATCCTTGCCGTATTAAAGCCTTACATTGTTGAATAATTGATTTTATTATAGAGGTTGTCTCTTGAGACAACCTCTATTTTTGTACCAGTTCAGCCATGCAAATGTTTAAGACGATAAGAAGGAGAAAGCTTGCTTTCTCATGATTATCGTCTTAAACATTTGTAAGGCGCTCTGCCTAAGCGAGCTGTAGCGCAGCGAAAGCGAGCTTATGGCTGAACTGGTACAAATCATGTCTCCATTTAACACAATAAGAAGGAGAAAGCTTGCTTTCTCATGGTTATCATGTTGAAAATTTGTAGGGCGCTCTGCCTAAGCGATCTTAAGGCTGAACTGGTACAAATCCTCAAAAGCCTTTATTTCACATGAATTACCTCGACTGTATTTAATGCGGTCTCAATCATTTCCGTAATCTTCTCTTCCAGCTTCTCCTCAGATTTTCGTATCACCTTAATGCTGGGCTTTGTAACAGGGTGCTTAGCAACAAAGATGGTACAGCAATCCTCAAAGGGTTGTATTGAAGTCTCAAAGGTATCGATTTCCTTTGCAATCTCCACAATATCCTTCTTATCGAAGGCAATCAAGGGCCGATATACCGGTAAATCACATACCTCATTGGTAGCAGCTAAGCTTTGCATGGTCTGGCTTGCAACCTGACCGAGACTTTCCCCGGTAATTAATCCGAGACAGCTCTCCTGCTCCGCTAATTTCTCAGCGATCTTCATCATGTAACGTCTCATAATAATGGTCAGCTCCTCATGAGGACACTGATCATAGATGTACAGCTGTATATCCGTAAAATTAACAACAAACAGCTTCATTGGCCCAGTATATCTGGACACCTTTTGTGCCAGGTCTACGACCTTTTGCTTCGCACGGTCACTGGTATAGGGCGGAGCATGGAAATACGTCGCTGCCAAGGAAACTCCCCGCTTCGAAAGCATATAGCCGGCCACCGGACTGTCAATTCCTCCGGATAATAAGAGCATAGCCTTACCGTTACAACCAACGGGCATTCCTCCCAGCCCCGGAATAACGATGGAATACACATAGCATTTGGTTCTGACCTCCACGGTTACACGCACCGAGGGTTCATGTACATCCACCTTTAGCTCAGGGAAACGCTTTAACAGATAGGCTCCCATTTCAATACAGATTTCCGGTGAGGTATAAAAATAATTCTTATCTGCACGCTTTGCTTCCACCTTGAAGGTGAAATTACGGTCTGGATACATACTTTCCACATAATCGCCCACACCCTTCGTAAGAGCCTCCCACTCAGAGCTTTCAATTACGACAACCGGACAGATGGAAGCAATGCCGAATACCCTCTTTAACGCCGCTACCGTCTCCTCATAGTCGTAACCATCGGGACATTCCACAAAGATTCTTCCCTGTTCCTTACTAACTTCAAATTCCCCCAGTGCTTTGAGCGAATCTTTAATGCGATCTCGTAAGGCATTCTCGAAAATAAAACGATTGTTGCCCTTTAACCCGATCTCCGCATATTTTATCAAAAAGGCTTTAAACATCTTTCCTCCATCTGCGTGCTTCGCACGCCATCTCGTATCGTATCTAATTATCCATCATCACCTTGGGATAATTATCCCATCCTATATTTCTATCTCTTACGAGTATATCTTCTTAACTGAGGCAATAATTCCCTGATCTGTTCCAGAGTATAATCAATTTCCTCCTCCGTTGTCATACTTGACATAGAAAAACGAAGGGTAGATTCCACCAAATCCTTCTCCATCCCAATCGCTATCAGGGTAACACTCGGTGTCGGATGGTGGGAGCTACAAGCAGAGCCTGAGGAGACAAATACCCCTCTATCCTCCAGTGCATGAAGAAACACTTCACTGCGTACACCGCGAAAGGATACGCTCATAATATGTGGAGCAGTCAATCGAAGAAGCTCCATTGGATAATCCGGGATACATCCGGCCGGTACTCCGTTAATGGTTACATCATCAAGACTGCTGACTTCACGTAAAAACTTCTGCTTTAGATGATACATCCGCTCAATTTTGGTGTCAAAATCCTCATAAAGCTCTAATACCGCCTGACCTAGGCCTGCGATGGCAGGTACATTCTCTGTCCCCGAACGAAGTCCCTTCTGATGACCTCCACCGAATAGAATCGGATTTATCTTCACCTTTTCACTGACATAAAGTGCTCCGATGCCCTTGGGACCGTGGATCTTATGTCCGCTAATGGATAATAGATCAATACCCACCCTCTTGGGATAGATGCGATATTTGCCAAAGGCTTGTACTGCATCCACATGGATGATCAAATCCTTTTTTCTATTCTTAAGCTCCTTACAAAGCTCTGTAATCTCTTGAACCGAACCAATTTCGTTATTCACATACATAAGAGATACCATCAGGGTTTCCTCTCGGACTAATTCAAAAAGCTTCTCCGAAATAAGCTTACCTGATGCGTCCACCGGAGCGAAGCTGACCTGAAAGCCCTGCTCCTCCAGATGAACGAAGGGCTGATGTACGGAGGGATGCTCGATTCGTGTGGTAATAATGTGATTGCCACGTCGTTTATTGGCTAGGGCTGTCCCGATTATAGCCAGATTATTTGCTTCCGTACCTCCGGAGGTAAAATAAATCTCCTTTGGTTCCACCTTCAAAGACTTTGCAATGATGGAGGCAGCCTCCTTCATATATTGCTCCGCCTTCACACCGAGACGATGCATGGAGGAGGGATTGCCATAATCCACATACAATGCTTGTACCATTTTATCTTTGACCGCTTCACTTGCCTTTGTTGTTGCTGAGTTATCTAAATATATCTCCATTAATCCATTCCACCTTGCAATATCATTCGGTGCCGGATGCACCTACGCTAATTAGTATACCACATCTATCCATAATTATGAAAGACATTTATTTGATATCATAGTTCTGCCGGAATAGTATTACCATCGATGATAGCTTAACCTGTTTTTCTCCAGCAGCTTCAACACATGATAAGGGTTTACACTTAATTCGCCTGCATCCGTCTCAACGTAGATTCCAAGATGCAAATGGACATCAAACTGACCAATGGTTCCCTCTTTGCCATATCCGCTATCCCCCATAAAGCCCAGAAGCTGACCCGCCAACACCATGTCTCCCTCCTTTAGGCCCTCTGCATAGGCAGCAAGATGTGCATAATAAAAATAACCACCTGAGGTAGAACGGATTCCGATACGGTACCCCCCCTGCTCGAGCCATCCCATCTTCTCTATAACCCCCTCTGTAATGCTGATAATTGGATAAAAGCCACGGGTGTTATTTTTCGCCATGATATCACAGCCCTCATGTCTTCTCTTACCTCCGTAGTTGCGAGGCTCGCTCCAGGTATCTACATAAGAGATATCCTCTGTGTCACCTTCCAGTCTTGGTACCGGAAAATATTCTATATCGCTAAGTATCGCTTTATAAAAAGCGCATAGTCTACGATAACCGAGAGACTGAGAAATCTTTGGAAGACACTTGATAAATAGGCCTTCCTCAACCAGTCCGCGGTCTCTAAGATCAAAGGACTGCACCAGCATGCTAAAGGTCAAATAGGAAATAGGACTAACCTCCTGTGCTTGCTCCAATACGGGATGTTTCTCGTATATATTATTAATTCGTTCCTGTGCCAGATCCCAGGTCTCATCCGCAAGTCTCATCTCTCGAAATGAATCATAATTTATCCCTTGATGTTCAATTTTACTAATAAGAAGCTGTGCGGACAGTCTATTCATCATCATTCCGGTAAGCAATAGGAAGGGAAGTAAAAGGAAGATAAGGATAAGCCAATCCCGGTAGGTATATCGATGGTATCGGCTTCGACCTTTATCATAATTTGTCACTAATTGCATTTATATACACACTCCAATCATTAATGTAGGACAAATAATTATATGTCCCAATCGGAGGGTTTATAACTATGGTAGTTCCTTGCAAGAGTCAAGTGCATACAGACAACACAGAAAAGCTGTCTGATGCACTTGAATATGTGATGAATTATGATGAATTATTTCAAATACTAATTTGTAGTTGAATTACCATTGGTAGCTCCCGCAGCTGTCGTTTCACCGGTTGCGGTTTTTTCATCCTCATCCCCAAAGATGAATTGATGTAAAATTTCTACATTTTCCTGTAAATCAGGAATTAGTACATCCATACCACGTACCTTAACATTATCTGTAAAGGTACCGTCAGCCGGTATTCTTAACTGGGAGATCTCCATCGTCCCCATCTCGATAAAGGCATTCAGCAAAAGTTCTATGTTCTTACTATCGATATCCGTCGTGATCATCGGTAGTATATTGATCATCATAGCAGCAAGCTCAACCTTGCTATGGGTCTTGTATTTATCAAAGATTGCATTAAGCACAATACGATGTCGATCGGTACGTCCGTAATCATTATTATTACCGGTGATCGTAGCTCTCTTTCGAACGCGGGTATAGCCCAATACCTGATTACCGTTCATCAGCTGCTTTCCTTCTCTTACATTACGATATTGCGGCTTTGAAATATAATTTGTGGAATTCAGATATCTTGCTTCCCCCGCTGTTAAGGTTAATTCTAGACCACCGAGGTTATCAATTATCTTCTCAAAGTTCTCGAAATTAACCATAACACAACCATCTAACTGGATATCGAAATTCAGAGCAATGGTCTCATACAGTAGGTCAAGGCCACCACGTTCGTATGCTGTATTCAATTTGTTATCCTTGAAGCCGGGAATCTGCA
>JAEYXC010000346.1 GCA_023428655.1 Bacillota bacterium
GAGACGGGATTCGAACCCGCGACCCTCGCCTTGGCAAGGCGATACTCCACCACTGAGCCACTCGCGCATTATGTTCTGTGCTTGTTTGGTTTGCTTAAGCACAAGACATAATATACTATAGATTTGACCTAATGTCAATACCTTCGGATGAAAATTTTTGAGTTTTTATTATAATTTATATTGTATGTGTAATTTAACCAATTGATATGGTGCAGACATACTCATTGTTCTGGAACTGTCTATTCTTTAGAGCATCCGATTTGTTTAAGGATAAGTCCACCCACAATTCCTCTGCTGTAAGTAAGAGATTAGCCATCATAATTCCCATATCGATCATCTTATTGTAGTCCAATGCTTTTGCTATAAGAAGGTTCTTCTTCGCAAATACATGAATACGGTTCGAATATACCACAAAGCGCCAGGGTTGGCTGTTGAAGGCGGACGGAGCAAGGCGGGCAGCAGCCAGAACCTGCTTGATATCCGGGGTAACATCCTCCTTATAGACGATGATTTCCTCCTCAGGGAGACGTTTTGCCTCGGTGAGCTCTCTGGTTAAGGGGGACTTGGTTTTCCCGAAAGCTAAGGCTACCACATATTCATATTTCATTGTAGCCTTCAGACCACTTCCCGGATAGGCTACAAGGAAGCAGGTGCCAAGGCCTTTTGCAGTGAGATACAAGTTGATCTGCTGCATCAGATAACCGGCATTCAGCATATAATCCTCCTTGGGTTCGGAGGAGATGCATAGGTAATAAGGGGCCTTTACATTAAAGGGACCATAGAAGCCTTGCTTTGCTTCAATGTTACTAACTAATTTAAATTCTACCGCTATCCCTTCCATAAGCATGGGAAGGTTGTTCGCATAATCTAAGAGATCAGCGATAATTTCCCAATCCAGCTTCTCCTGCTTGAAGTGCCGGATGGATCTTCTTGAGAATATAGCTTCAAATGAATTCATCTTATCGATTACCCTCTTCCTCACTCGCTGGCAGCATTTTTGTGCATGGCTCTCTTCTTATAATAAAGTGGTGAGATGCCATAATATTTCTTGAATAGCTTGCTGAAATGATATACATCATCATAGCCAACCTGATTGGCAATGCTTTTGATGCTACCACTGTTGGAATTGAGCAAGATATCCTTTGCTTTCTCCAAGCGAATCTTTATTAAATAGTTGATCGGTGACTCCCCTGTCTCCTCCTTGAATATCTTGGAGATATAAACAGGGCTCAGATACATATTATGTGCAATCTGTTCCAAAGATATCTTATGTTCATAATTTTCATTGAGGTAATTAATGATGCGGTTGACAGCATAGCTTTTGTTATAGGATTCGAAATTGCAGCCCTTTTGTTCGCATTGATCAATTTGAGCTATTTCTCTCATAACCAGTAACAGCATCTGCATAAGGTGCGTCTTGAACATGAAATATCTGCCAATCTGATTGCTTTCTCTCTCGGCTATCATAGCATAACAATGCATGGAAAGCTCCTGCTTTAGTTCCGCTGTCGTATGTAGGATACAACCACCATCGGGAAAATCAATGGAATTCGGAGCCATATTCTTGAAATGAAAATCAGTGAAGCCGGAGATAAATTCTATCGTAGGTTCCTTAGGATTGGTGATAATGTGGGTATGCTTTACTCCCGGATTACAGATGATTAGATCGCCTGCCTCAACCTCGAGTTCTTTCCCTTCCACTAGATACTTCCCTTTTCCGGACAAAACATAAGCAAGTTCCGTAAAGTCATGGTCATGATATACACCTTCATTCACCATCTTGACCTTTGAAACATAGAAAACAGTCGGATTAAAGTCATTGTACGTTAAATCATAATCACAAGCCATATAGCCTCCATATGTTAACAAGCAAGAAGAAATTTTGTCCTATCTATGAAGTCGGACATAACAAAGTTATTATAACATTAGTGATCTGAATAGGTAAATGAATTTTTAAAATAAATTATCGGATTTGATTTTGTCCTTTAAAGAGATGAAGCATCAAGCTTTTTCTATTGTATCATGCGAGAAAGAATAAGTGCAATACCGTTTTGGACCTATCCGTAAAGCAATTGCTATTTTTTATTTTATGAACCTATTGATGGGAAAATCGGGATAAATTAGGCGGTTGCTAGCGTCCAATAAATAAGGTAAAATGAGAGGATGGCAGTTAGCTGTAAACACAATGGATTATTAAGCTGCTTATATGAGGAGAAGTAATATGTCATATGATTATAAAGAGGTTGTACCCTATCTACTCCACTGGTTTGACTATAACGCAAGAATTCTGGCATGGAGGGAGAATCCAAAGCCCTATTATGTCTGGATATCGGAGATTATGCTGCAGCAGACTAGGGTGGAGGCTGTAAAGAGTTATTTTGATCGGTTCACAAGAGAATTACCGGATATTCAAAGCCTTGCCAATGCCAAGGAGGATAAGCTTTTAAAGCTATGGGAGGGACTGGGTTATTACAGCAGGGTCCGTAATTTGCAAAAAGCAGCAATTATCCTTATGGAGAGCTATGGAGGTGAGCTACCGGCAAGCTATGAGGAACTCCTGGCCCTACCGGGGATCGGAGAATATACGGCCGGAGCCATCGCTTCCATCGCCTTCGGATTATCGGTACCCGCTGTGGATGGAAATGTCCTTCGCGTCATGAAACGAATCGCCGGAAGCTTTGACGATATAACGAAAACGGCTGTGAAGAAGGAGCTGTGGAGGGACATTAAGGATATTATTCCGGAGGATCGCCCCGGAGATTTCAACCAATCGCTGATGGAGCTTGGGGCCACCGTCTGTCTTCCCAATGGGAAACCACTTTGTGAGCAGTGTCCGGTTATGCATCTTTGCAAGGCCTATCATGAGGATACGATGCTGTTGCTGCCGGTAAAACCGCAGAAGAAGGAGAGACGTAAGGAGGATAGGACCATCCTTCTACTAGAGTATCAGGACCGATATGCTATCCGAAAGAGGATGGAGAAGGGCTTGTTGTATGGCCTTTGGGAGCTTCCGGGTATTGAGAGCAAGGTTAATAAGGAGAAGATCTTACAGCTTTTAACGGATTTTGGAATGGACTCCATTGAAATTACTCCAATGAAGGAAGCGAAGCATATTTTCTCCCATGTGGAATGGGATATGTCCGGCTATCACATCCGCCTGAAGGAGCTCCCTACGGAGTATTCGAAGGAAAATTCAATCGTCTGGGCCAGTACCTCGGAATTAACGGATATTTATAGTATACCGAATGCTTTCATGGCATTTACCAAAGATATCAAACATAAGAAAAATTAGCTAATTTTGCAAATTAGCATTGTAAAATAGGACAAATGTGCTATGATAATAAAGGTATTTATATGATATGAGTTGGAGTGTGGATTATGAAAAAAGGCTTAATATTGATTATTATATTTACTGTATTAACGATGACGGGCTGTGGAGACAAGGGACAGATGACAAACTTTATTCCGACACCGGCTCCCGAGTCAGAGGAAAGCAGTGATACAGGTGAGGATTTATCAGAGGATGAAACCACGGACAACGGTTCTGAAGCACCGGAAGGGCAGGATGAGGAAACGCCCTCGAAGAAGCCGCTACATGTAGGAGAGACCACCACCATGTATGTGAAGCTGGATAAGTATGATGCGATATTGAATGTAAGAGCTACTCCTTCTAGAGATGGAGATGTAGTTGGATTTCTTGTGCATACAGAGAAGGTAGCAGTAATTGAAATCGTTGACGGATGGGCAAGCTTTGCTCAAGGAGGCGAGATACGCTACGTGAGTGCAGATTATCTGGTAGATGAACGACCGGAATATATTAAACCACCGACACCTACCAAACAACCTTCACCGACCAGTAAACCGGCTCAGAATAACACACCGGCTGAGGATACGGAGGAAGCACCACCGGAGATATAATTCATAAATTTTTGCATCGAATCAGAGAGGTAGGCATTTTTGCAATAGGAAAAGCCGACCTCTCTTTTATGAATCGGAGTTTTCAGAGGGATTTGAATAAGAGTTCCTTCTTCCAACTCCTGCTTCACAAATTCTTTGATAACACAAGCAACCCCCAGGCTGGTTTTAGCAAATTCAATTAAGAGATCCATGCTGCTGATCTCTAGAATATGATTTGGCTCGATGGAGTTCGTCTTAAGATAGTTATCAATATATTTTCTAGAGACATTTTCTTTATCCATCAGCATAATATTGGCACAGGAGAATATATCAGGGCTATGCTCCCGAAGCATCAGATTATCTAAGTAGGATTTTGTTGCTACAAAGATATCCTCAATCTGACCAAGGGAATAGAAATGGAAGGCATCACCTTCCGGCTTGGCAATCAGTCCGAGATCCAGAGCATTATTCTCCAGAAGCTTCATCGTATGTGTTGAGGACTGATTATCGATGGTAATCTTAATATGTGGATTCTCCTTAACAAATCCATTCAGATAAGGCAGGAGAAGATATTTACATAAGGTGGTACTGGCGCCGATACGAAGATGACCAATCCCGAGCTCCTGCACATGTCTAAGATTGTTCTCCCCGCATTTGAGGGTATCAAAGGCACTTTTGGTATATTCATAAAGGAGTTTTCCTTCATCGGTTAATTTCACACCGCGAGAGCTACGAATAAATAATAGCACACCTAGATTTTCTTCCAGACTTTGGATCGATTTACTGACGGCGGGTTGACTGATGTAAAGCTGTTTTGCAGCTTTGGATATATTCCCGGCCTCTGAAACGCAATTAAATATGTAATATAAGGATAGATTTTGCTCCATTGCAAATGCTCCTTTGAGATAGAATTGTGATATAACATATTGTTATAACTGATATTAATAATATGTATTTTGATTATACCAGATTGTATGCTACAATGGCAATAGAAATGTACGCAACGAAAGTACGTAGAATGTATGCTACATAAGAACATAGAATAAATCGATCGCAATATAATTATCGAATGAAACGATCGAATTATATTTAATGATTCAAAAGCAACGAAGGTGCTATCTTGATAGGCCTGAAGTGATTACGAGTATACTCGCAATAGCTTACTATGATCAGAGTGTCAAAGCCCTGTTTCAATTTGTCGACGTCAATTTGCACAATTCAATTCTTTTATTAAGGTGATACAAACATGGTTTAGTGAGCAACTGTATGAAGTCGTTGGTACTTAGAACCCGTCATTTGGGTTCTTATGTACCACTACGTACTTCATCCAAGCGAAAGCGTGTTGCGAATAAACTATGTTTCGTATCACAATTATTAATAGTAATTGTGCAAATTGACATTGAAAATATATACTTGAGCTTTGATACTTAACACATAATGTTTATCGATGAATGACATAATCAAACGGAGGTAATCCAGGATGAATTACAACATTGCAGTCATTCCGGGTGATGGAATTGGACCGGAAATCATTACGGAAGCAAAGAAGGTGCTAGATAAGGTTGGAAGTTGCTTTGGACATTCCTTTCAATATACACAAGTGCTGATGGGGGGAGTATCCATCGATGCAACGGGAGTTCCCTTGACAGAGGAAGCCCTTCAGACAGCTAGGAGCAGTGACAGTGTTCTTCTTGGGGCAGTTGGTGGTAATGTGGGACAGTCCAACTGGTACAATCTTCCCCCGCATTTGAGGCCGGAGGCAGGACTTCTTGCTATCCGTAAGGGACTTAATCTATTTGTGAATATCCGTCCGGCGGTACTTTTTGATGAGCTGAAGGGGGCCTGCCCACTGAAGGATGAGATTATCGGTGATGGCTTTGATTTTGTAGTAATGAGGGAGCTGACCGGTGGACTATATTTTGGGGACCGGTATACAACCGAAGAAAATGGAATAAGGAAAGCAACCGATACCTTGGTATACGATGAGAACGAGATCAGAAGAATTGCGAAATGGGCATTTGAGATTGCGATGAAACGAAACAAAAGGGTCTGTAGCGTAGATAAGGCGAATGTTCTAGATTCCTCCAGACTTTGGAGACAGGTAACAAAGGAAGTAGCAAGGGATTATCCGGAGGTAGAGCTTACCGATATGCTGGTCGATAATTGCGCGATGCAGCTGGTGAAGAACCCAGGACAATTTGATGTGATACTGACTGAGAATATGTTTGGTGATATACTCTCCGATGAGGCAAGCATGATTACCGGATCCATTGGTATGTTGGCGTCAGCCAGCCTTGGAGATACGAAGCTGGGCTTGTATGAACCCAGTCACGGTTCTGCACCGGATATCGCGGGACAGAATAAAGCCAACCCCATTGCGACCATTCTGTCCGCAGCCATGATGCTTCGTTATTCCTTTGACTTAACGAAGGAAGCGGATTGTATCGAGAATGCGGTAGCCGCCGTACTGAAGAGAGGATATCGAACCACGGATATTATGTCGGAGGGCATGATTTTAGTAGGTACCAGAGAGATGGGCGATAAAATTGTGGAAGAAATTAAATGAACAGAGTGAGGGGAGTTACGATGATACGATTAAAGCCGGTGGATGAGAATAATTTTGAAGAGGTAATCAATCTTAAGGTGTCTGAAAATCAACAAAAATTTGTAGCTACGAATGTATTCTCCATTGCACAGTCAAAGGTGCTTCCGGAATGTATTCCCCTTGCAGTCTATGAGGAAGAGCTCTTGGTGGGCTTTGCGATGTATGCGATGGACCGAGAGGATAAAGAATACTGTATCTACCGGTTAATGATTGATGAGAAATATCAATCCAAGGGGTATGGCAGAGCCACGATGGAGGCATTGATCAAGCATATCAGTGCAGACAAGGAGCATCATATCATATACATAAGCTTTGAACCGGAGAATAAAAGTGCCAAGGCATTATATGAAAGCTTAGGCTTTGTACCGGATGGCCGAATGATTGAAGATGAAGTCGTATATATGCTGAACTATTAAGGAGGATATCATAATGGGTATGACAATGACGCAGAAGATATTGGCGGCTCACGCCGGACTGGATCAGGTATCTGCAGGCCAATTAATTGAAGCAGATCTGGATTTGGTTCTTGGTAATGACGTTACAGCCCCCGTAGCCATCCGCGAGATGGAGAAGATGACCATAAAAAAGGTATTTGATAAGAATAAGATCGCATTGGTACCGGATCATTTTACCCCCAACAAAGATATCAAGTCTGCGGAACATTGTAAATGTATGCGTGATTTTGCTATGGAGCAGGAGATTACGAATTATTTTGAGATAGGTGAAATGGGGATCGAGCATGCGCTCCTTCCGGAGAAAGGGCTTGTAGTAGCAGGGGATGCAGTCATCGGAGCGGATTCACATACCTGTACCTATGGTGCCCTCGGAGCCTTTTCCACCGGAGTGGGAAGTACGGATATGGCAGCGGGTATGGCAACGGGTAAGGCTTGGTTTAAGGTGCCCTCCGCAATCCAATTTGTATTAACCGGTAAGCCAGCCAAGTGGGTCAGCGGTAAGGATATTATTTTACATATCATAGGAATGATAGGGGTGGACGGAGCACTGTACCGCTCCATGGAGTTTGTAGGCGAAGGTATTCAGAATCTTACGATGGATGACCGGTTTACTATGGCGAACATGGCAATCGAAGCCGGTGCGAAGAATGGAATCTTTCCCGTGGATGAGCTTGCCATTCAGTACATCAAGGAGCATTCGGGAAGAGAATATAAGATTTACGAAGCGGATTCGGATGCGGTATATGATGAAGTATATGAGATTGATTTATCTCTTTTAAAGCCAACCGTAGCATTTCCACATCTTCCGGAAAACACCCGCACCATTGATGAGGTGGGAGAGATAGCTATAGATCAAGTGGTGATTGGTTCCTGTACCAATGGACGGATCGATGATTTAAGAATAGCAGCTAGGGTTTTGGAAGGAAGAAGAGTTGCTAAGGGTATGAGAGTAATCATTTTTCCCGCTACGCAGGCCATCTATCTTCAAGCAATGGAGGAAGGTCTTTTAGCTACCTTTATTAAGGCCGGAGCCGTTGTCAGCACACCAACCTGTGGACCTTGTCTGGGTGGACATATGGGGATATTAGCAGCCGGAGAGCGTGCAGTTGCTACGACCAACCGTAATTTTGTAGGACGTATGGGACATGTAAAATCCGAGGTTTATCTGGCAAGTCCTGCAGTAGCGGCAGCCAGTG
>JAEYXC010000353.1 GCA_023428655.1 Bacillota bacterium
TACACAGGTCAGCAAGCTCCATTAATTGAGGGGTTAGATCTGTATACTTATTCATATATCTATCTCCTTTCTTATACGTGCTATCATTATATCACATCGTTTTCCGTTTGAAAACCAAAAAACACCAGCTGTAATTATCTGACTTTTATGCATAAAAATCAATGCTTTAGTCACTTCATATCACTGAAAAAAGAATTTCGCTTGGGTACTGCATACATTCCCCACTTCATCCGCCACGGTGTATGTAATCAGATAATAACCTTCATCCTTCTGCTCCATTGCAACCTGAACATCCTTTAGCGATAGCTGTGTATAATTATCTGAGACCTGAACATTTGCCAGAGCCTCTTCTCTTGTAATCACTGACTCCAATGGGATCGTCTTATCTGTAATCCCCGACAAAAGAGGTGCGACGGAATCGACATAGATCGTTGCCTGTTCCATAAGCTTATTATTTTTTCCCAGATCGAATTCATAGCTTATGTAATACTCCTCCGTACTCTTCCTTTCAATTTTCACCTGAAGAAGCTCTCGATCCAGCTCCACACCCTTGTAATACACCTTGATATTCTGTAAGGCCATTTCCTCATCAATCTGTTGATCCTTTGGGACAATCCGGTCACTGATACCGATAATACTCGGAGTTTCTTCACACTCACGTACCGTGAACCTTGCAGCCTTTACCTTAACCTGCCCCAGCGCATCCTCTACGAAATATACTATCTTATAGACGCCTGCCCGGTATGGATTAATCTCACCATCTACTTCAATATCTGCAGTAAGATCCTGTCCGGCTGAGGAAAAGGCTGTAACTCCAGACATAGGATCGATGGATTCGCCCCATGCAACGCTTTTATTCTTGATTCCTGCAAATTGCGGTAGACGATATCGGTAAGGATTCCGCTCATCCGGGTCAGTAGGGTCCCAGCCTACGGCTTTATCGATTTTTATGGTTTTGGGCTTTCCGAGGGGACCCGGTGAACTCTTATCATCAAAAATTTCCACCATAGTCCCGGGCGGGCAATGATCATAAATCCATTTTGCATCGGCTACCGTTAATCGGATGCAGCCATGGGAGGCCGCCTTACCAAGCTTATTATACTCCGCTGTTGCCAGTGAAGCAGGATTATTGTTTTCATAATAGTACACAGAATGAAATAGAATACCACCAACAATCCTCGTGGAATACTGCCCCCATACATTACCGATTAAAGCCTTCCAACGATATTTTTCCTTTAGGGGAAAGGTACCCTTTATCGTTCGTGAGTCAGAACCTACCGAACAGGTAAATGCCTTGATGGGTACGGTATACTCTCCCATCCCATCCTGTTCATAGATGGTTATCGTATTATGGTAACGGTTCACCTTAATCAGATAGGGTGATTTCTTTTGTTCTGCAGCAGTTATCCTTTGTGTTCCTGTCAGTACCAAGGTTGCGGCCATAATCAGCAATATAGCAAAGCAACGCAGATAAAAGGTTACATTCCATCTTTTTTTCATTACAACACTCCTTATCATTCATTCACCTATTTCTCTTAGGAATCTTGGCTTTTCACGGAGTGAGGAAAAGCTCTCTTAGTAGTTTACTTGAACAATATAAGTCTCGTAAGGCTTATCCGGTGTGACCTTGCTGGAAAACACCACTGTGCCAAGCTTCTTTAGTAAATCATGATTTACTTCCTCGTATTTTTCCTGCTCCAATTTTCCTACGTAGAGATAAGAAATATGATATTTATCAATCAGACCTCTCACTTCCTCTTCATCAAAGGAGGTATAGATGGTCTCGATATCCAAAGCACGGGCATCCAAGAGTGAGGGATCCCCCTTCCAGAGCCATTCATGGGAGTGCCAGCCAAGAGGAGTAACCAGTCCCGTCATGACAGATACTCTCTGGTAATCCGAATAGCTGTCCCCATTTGCTTCTAACAGCACCGGTGTTCCGGATACATTCTCATTCAGCCACCCGATTGCAAGATTATCATCGGGCATGGTATTTTCCATAAAGGCTGTCGCATCCAAGCCTTCATAACCGGATCGATCAAAAATATTTCCATACCAGGAATTCACAGCATTCTGACAATAAGTCAGTGACAGTAAAAACAATGCCAGTCCGATTCCTGCATACAAACGTTGGCGTCTCGTCCTGCCATAGCACAAAAGTCTTGGCAGAATATAACCAAAACAGAGACCAAACATAATAAATGCCTGATAGGTCAGCTTAAACATTGTATTAGCGCGCTTATATTCTCCGGAATAGATATCCTCCACATATACAATCTCCGGAATGATAATAAGTCCGATGGCACATAATCCCAGTAAGAAGATGTATAAATCGGCACTCTCCATTCTGGACAGAAAATGAACGATGATCGGTGGTCTTCCTTTTTGTGCCACACTGGTATCCACATCGGCACTCTTTGGATCATTTAAATTCCCTTTCTGTTCTCCGGTTCGATTATGATTCGAAATCAGCGCTCCGATAAAGCACACAACAACAAAGACAGGCAGCCCCCATAAAATAATCAGTTGATTGAGCGGGGTACGTGCTTCGGTCAGAACGATATTAGTTGAGATCTGGTCAAAGCTCAAGGTGAAGGGTAGACAAACCAGAGAAGAGACACCGATTACAAATACACCCTGTAATCCTGTCAGCCATAAAGCTTTCCATTTAAAATTATATACAATAAGGTTAGAAAATAGAATAATTCCACCTGCTACAACCACATAGATCGGAAAATCCCAAAAATTTGTGGTATGGAACACCCCGATAAAAAAGGTAATAGCCAGGATTGCCGGATGAAGGATCTCCTCTCTCACGGTAGGCGGTTGATCTTTCACTCCCTCTCTCCCCATCAGCCATGCGAACAACAAACCAAGTACTGTCAGTACAAAAAAGATATTAATCACATGGGCATGAAGATCCCCAAGTACAAAGGAATACGCAGGAAACTCATGAATTGTCTTATCCGTTGTCTCCGGATGATAGCCGATATATCTGGTTGCATCCGGGAACCAATACTTTGTCTCATTGGCTTCCATTCCGAAGAATTTGCGCACCAAAGGCTCCAGCCAACGAAATACCGGATAATGCATATTTCCTGCAATACAGACTCCTACACCGCCTAGTATTCCGCTGATTGCCGGGAGGTATCTCCTTTGCTTTCCTTGATTTCTCAGGAAATGGCGTGTCACATTATATACAATGGAATAGGGCAGAAGCATAGCAAAGGCACCAACCATCATCAGCATCAGATTATACCCATCCGATACCTTTACAAAGGATATCCTCGTCAAATAAGCAGCTATATATTGCCCGACATAGTAGTAGTTTAAATTCGTGCCGGAGAACCAGAAATCCTGCGGCGGCATATAATCACTGCGCAGCATACTGGTCATAAAGCCATAATCCATGAATTTCTCCGTTCCATATGCCTCTGGTTTAAAGCAACGGATATAGGTAAATAACAAAAATACCGCAAAGAACATCAGCTCTTCGAGGACCACCGCATCAAGGATTCCACCCTTACCGTAAAACGAACGATAATCCACCGGATCGGTTCTCTTTCGCTTTCTCCATAAAAGCAGGATACCATTCAGAACTAAGCTGATTAGAACACAAATGATACTGGAGGTTGTGGTAAACTTCATCAGATGCAGTGAGGAAAAAAGCCACATCAGGTAACCGGTAACCGCAATTCCGATTACCTTTGAAAACAAATATCCCTTATCATGAAAGCGGTCAAATAATAGAACGGTCACCGGAAGAAAGATAAGTCCTACTCCTGTTACCGCTGCCCACCACTGCAGAAACGCAATATAATCTCCCTGCAGCATTAGCCTTCCTATGATTAAAAGTATGATTGCCAGAATGAAATAGGCGATTCTCTTCATATAATCACTCCCCGTTACGTTTCTTATTCTTGTAACAATTCCAAACAGGCTCTAAAATCTAAGGATTTCCTCGCCGGATGCTGTTTCAAATCGTTACAGGCTCTTGTTAATTCTTCGAAAGTCGACCAATGCCTGCTTTCCAATCCGAATAATTCTCTTCATATTAATGGAATTCACCCCACCCTGTCTCGGGCGGAAGGTAACCGGCAAATACTTCACCATAAGCTTCTTTCTTGCGTAGAGCACGGATATCATGACATTGGATAAATTAAAATTCTCGGGCACCTGCTTGATCTGTTCCTTCAGGGTCGTTGCTTTCATTAATCGGAACGGGGTATTTGCATCGGTAATCCAGACATGGAAGGAAAGCCATAACACGAACTTCAGTGTTTTTGTTACAAGGACACGGGAAAATCCATCCTGTCTTCCTCTTCGATGTCCGATAATCATATCAAAAGCACTTCTTTGCTCCCAGAAGGGCCAGAATTCTTCGGGTATGGTCTGTCCATCCGAATCGGTCTGAAAGACATAATCTGCTCCGGCCTTCAGAGCATAGTGGTAGCCATAGAGTAC
>JAEYXC010000360.1 GCA_023428655.1 Bacillota bacterium
TTCTTTGGTGCCTTCTTCGTAGACGGCTCCATGTTCCTGATACAAGTATTGTTCTATCAGGCAATTTATTCTAGGGTTGATACCATTGGCGGCTGGTCCACACCGGAGATGATCATATTCATCGGTACCTTCTCACTGATTAATGCGTTGAATATGATGATATTCTTCTTTGGTACCAATGAAATTCCGAACAAAATCAGAAGCGGGGATCTGGATCATTATCTGACTAAGCCTATCAATCCCCTGCTACGTCTCACTTTTGAGAGCGTTGATCCGGGCTCCATTCCATTGGCAATTGCAAGTATCATACTCGTTTTATATGGGGTGAAGCAGCTAGCAATTGAGGTTACTCCCATACGATTTGCGGACTACTTTATCTTTGTACTGCTGATGACCCTGTTATGGTATGACCTTCAGCTGTTGGTCCGTACCATCCCCTTCTTTACCATATCGGCCAATAACATTGCCCGTATGGGGGATACGGTTCTGGAATTATGTCTGAAGGTCCCAGGTACTCTGTTCAAGGGTGTGTATAAGGTAATCTTCTATTTCTTTATGCCCTACGGCATCATGGCTACCTATCCCACGGAGCTGATTGCAGGGAAGCTTACTTTTCCGGAGTTGATATATGGTTGCTTTATCGTTGTGCTATTCACGGCCCTTACCCTATGGTTCTGGCGCTTTGGTCTGAAGCACTATAAGAGTGCCAGCAGCTAGATAGAAACAAACTGTAGAATTTATAATATTTGAAATATGGAAATATGGATGTTTAAAAACCAATTTTTAAACATCCATATCATTTTCTTACTTCATAGCACAGCCCGCGAAAGAAACAAAATCAAAAATGACAGTACATCGAATATCCGATGCAATAATTATTTTCTTCGGAAGGTCTAATCCTTTTATTAGAAATAGAGTTCTTCTTATCTAATAAGTTTTAAGCCAATCAAACGCATAAAGAATGCTTTCCCGTGTGAAGCCATGACCTTCTTCATAGATCATGACTTCAACCTCTTTACCCTCTTTCTTGAGTAAATCATACATCGTCTCTGCCTGCTCGATCGGTGCGCGCTCATCGGTCTTGCCATGACTAATCAGCAAAGGTGTGTTTATTAACTCCGGCCAACAAACTGCGGAACGCTTTTGATATTCCTCCGGTACTTGTTCCGGAGAACCTCCAACATATTTTGATAATATATCTTTCATTCCCTGATCACGAAAATAATAGAGCTTTTCGAGATCGGATACACCGAAGGCAATTACCGCCGCTGATATCCTATCCCTCCCTGCTAGGTATTCCTCCTTGAGAGTACAATAGGTTTGAAGACCTCCTCTGGAAGCTCCAAGCATGTATAGCTTTCCATTTGTGAAGGGCAGCTGCTCCGCAATATCAATCAGACTGATTACATCCTGAACATCGTCACCTCCGTAGTCCTCTTTTCCTGTTCCCCCATCGTTGCCTCTATATTGAGTTGCAAATACAATATATCCCATATGAGAATATAAGCAAAGCTGATCCGGATTTACCTCTCCAAAATTACCATTACCACCTCGATTGTAGATGAGAATCGGATAACTTTTCTCCATATAATCTACTGGAGCGGATATATAACCAATCACCTCACAGTCTCCACTTTTATACCTGATTTTATAATTAAATTTATCATTAAGAGCTTCTGGTAAGCCTAGATATTCTACATTGGTTTTATAAATTTCAAAGTAATATTCGTTAAGCTTATACTCTTCAATAGAAATAATCTGATTTAGCTTGATTAGCTTATCCAAACTACTTATATTTTCCTTTCCAACAACAGTGGTATCCGCAGTCTCAAAAACAGGGGCTATGGTAACAGACGGCACTACACTTGGTGAATCATCCTTTAAATCATTCCGGTAGCACCCTACGAAGCTGACTAAGAACAGAAAAGCCATTAATAGGATTACTCCTCTTATACAACTATTTGATTTCATGCTTTGATCCTCCATACTCATTTTATAAGAGAATACCTGCCAGTTTAGCTAACATCAAGAATGCGATTCGATCTACATTCATTTCGCTAACCCTAGTTCTTCCTGTATCCTCCAACACAGTTTATCACTTTATATATTATACCATTTATTGACATGTGAACAGGTCGTCCTTGGAAAAATATTGGAATAATATAAAACAGACAGCTAATTAAATTAACTGTCTGACTAACTTCGCATTCTTATTCAGTTATATCACATAGACTTGCTCCGATATACTCAATTAACGCTTCTCTGAGAATACAGAGCTGACAGCCCCTTACTCCTGCACTCACGGTAATCTCATCATAAAGTACCGCCGTTTCATCCATATAGGTCGGAAAATGCTTCTTCATTCCGATCGGCGAACACCCTCCACGGATATACCCTGTGGTTGGTAACAGCTCCTTTACCGGAAGGAGTTCTATCTTCTTATCTCCAATCGCACTAGCCGCCTTCTTTAGGTTCAATTCCAGATTCACGGGGATGCAAAATACCACGATTCCCCTCTTCTCACCCTTGGCAACCAAGGTCTTAAATACCTGTTCCGCCGGCATGTTAATTAACTGTGCGACATGCTCACCGGCAAGATTATTCTCATCCACTTCATATTCCATTGCTTTATAAGTAATACCGGCTTGATCTAAGAGCCTCATTGCATTGGTCTTTATCATGAATGTCTTCTCACCTCTTCCAGCTGTTCATGTAGCGGCTTGCGAACCTTCTTACGGGTTACCTCAACCAGTCCCAGAGCTGTCATATCGACTAAGGTTGTCTTAACCGGGTCCTTCTTCAGATATTCCTCCAGCTCAGCCATAAGTAGCTCCTTATCCTTCTTCAGCTCCATATCAATAAAATCAATGATAATAATTCCGGAGAGATTGCGTAGCCTGATCTGCCTTGCAATCTCCTTGGCTGCCTCTCGGTTCACCTTAAGAAAGGTCTCCTGAACCTGCTTCTTACCGGCCACAGCTTTGCCCGTATTCACATCAATTACCGTTAAGGCTTCCGTCGGCTGGATGACCAGTGTCCCTCCGGATCTTAACCATACCATCGGTCGTACCGCATCCTCCAGCTTATCATTGATTCCATAGAGACTGGCCAGACTATAGATGGGATCATTATAGTATCGCAGCTTTTCTAAATCCTCGGGCTGATAAACCTCAAGATATTCCTTCATATTATGATAAAGCACTTCGTTGTCGGTTATAAATTCGTTAACATTGTCGGTATAGCTATCCCTAATATCACAGATATAATTGGGTGGGGTTCGAAACAGCAAGGAGAAGCAGCTCTTATGGACTCCAAATTGCCTTATGTTCTCATAGGCTTCGATTAGCTTCTTCATCTCTGTGACAATCTTTTCCTCCGGAACATAAGCTGCATTGGTACGGATAATAAAACCATACTCCTTATGCTTATAGCTCATAGCGATTGCCTTCAGCCTTTTGCGTTCCTTATCCTCCACAATCTTAGCAGATACCCCTACTGACGGCTTTCCATAAGTTAAAGCAACAAATTTACCGGTAAAATTAAGATTACTGCTTACCACCGGTGCCTTGGTCTTCACATCCTCCTTAACAACCTGGACGATAATCTCATCTCCGATTTTAAGCTTCGTTTCCTCGAGTCTCCCGTCCTCTGATCGATACTCCTGCTCCGTAGCCTGAATAGGATAGCGATTTTCACCCATGGAAAAATAGCACATCCTGCCCTCTGCGATCTCCACGAAGGCAGCATTGATATTCTTAACGATATTCTTAACCTTACCCAGATAGATATTACCCAGAATCCCCTCTTCCTCTGATTTATTCAGGGAAACCTGAACCATATCCTTTCCTTCAAAGGAAGCAGAAATAATTACATTATCTTTTTTGGTTATAACAAGCTTGTTCTCCATCTCTGGCCTCCTTTTCTGTAAAATCTTCCGGTAATTTCGTAACATAACTTTCTATCTTGTACACACAGCAGCTGAAAATTCCTCCGCAGGGTTCTGCAAGCGATGAACTTCCACTAGGTAGCATTCATCTGTATTGTGTCAATTACTACATCTTTGGAGTTGCTTATGATAGGAAGCATTTATCATAAATGTACCTGCTATTTTTAACTGATGGGCGCATCCTTTAGGTGCCTTCTGTCTCCTATCGATCCACCTGATCCAATGCCGAAAGCATTCCTGTCTCCGTGCTTCTGGTATATACTTCCATTCGGTGGGATTGCCAGGCATATTTGTTATATTCCACCCCAAGATATTCGGAGAATGCCTCCATAACGAGCTCCGGCTTCAAATTGGAAGCACTGCCCGTATCCAACTGTAGATATACCTTTATCCCATTATGATAGCATTCCGCAACACTTTCCGGCTTATGATCCGTGTTTTCCATCACCCTGAGCTGCTCCTCCAACGTACTAATACGCTTTTCCTCGTAATCCTCCGTGGTAAATGCAACCAGTGTAATCATGGGTTTAATATCAACTTCTTTTTCGCTCTTCTTGGTCTTCTTTCCAATCACAATCTCCGAAGAGTTCAAAAATGCCATAAAGGCCTCCCGAAAGCTCTCCTGATCCCTAATCCCTGCTCCAAGCTCATAGCCATCCTTCAAAGACACCAGATAATCCGCTGAGGATACCAGGGCCATTGCTGTTACATTCTTGACATTCTGCTCCGTATCCTTCAGAGGTCGATAGCTAACGATATGAAATCCTTCTGTAATCACCGCATTCAATCGTTCCACCATAACCTCTGGAGAATCTGCGGATAATAATTGAATATCCAGGTATTCTCCGTCACTGGTCAAGCCCACGCCCAGCGGTGCTGCAAAGGACATGATCTGATGAGGGCTAAAGCCCTTACTATACTCATTATCGATGTTCGCTCTTCGGAACAGCTTCTGAAAATATCGCATTACATCCAAATGTCCGACGAACTTCATCGCACCATACTTTTGAAATTTGATTCTAGCTTTCATAGGTAACCTCCTCCATGTCTGCAACAGCCAGTCCTTCGTCAAAGCATACACCGCCACCGAATTCCTTCGCGCCGCAATTCGCACAGGCTTGCTTACAGTTCGGAGTAACCTTTCCAGCCTTGGCCCTCTTATACTCTCTCAGTAGAAACGCTTTGGTTACTCCAACATCAATGAAGTCCCAAGGGAATATCTCCTGCTCCTCGCGCTCTCTACAATTGTAGAATTCCATATCGATGCCATTCTCCTCAAAGGCCTTCATCCATTTATCATAATCAAAATGCTCGGACCAGGAATCATAAAGACATCCGGCCTTATACGCATCCACAATCGCTTTGCTTACTCTTCGATCGCCTCTTGCGAATACTCCCTCAAGCTCCGTTACCTCAGCCTCGTGCCAGTTATATTTAATGCTCTTGAAGTTTAATTGCTCCTTCATCTTACTCTTTAGGAACCGCTGCTTCTCCACATACTCTGTACCGGTAATCATTCTTGACCACTGGAAGGGTGTGAAGGGCTTTGGTACGAAGAAGGAGGTACTGGACGTAATACTAACCTTGCCATTTCTCTGGTCCTTCGGTATCGTATAGTACTCTCTGGCAATCCGGTCGGACAGAATTGCAATTCCTTCTACATCCTCCTCTGTCTCCGTGGGAAGTCCCAGCATAAAATACAGCTTGACCTTATTCCAGCCACTCTGGAAGGCCTTCATTGCACCACCGAGAATCGCTTCCTCTGTCAGACCCTTGTTGATTACATCACGGAGTCTTTGCGTTCCGGCTTCGGGAGCAAAGGTCAGACTGCTCTTACGAATATCCTGAACCTTACTCATTACATCCAGTGCAAAGGCGTCAATACGAAGAGAGGGCAAGGAAATATTCACTCCCTTAGTGCCGAATTCCTCAATCAAGAAATAGACCAGCTCCTGTAAGCAGGAATAATCACTGGAGCTTAAGGAGCTTAAGGAAATCTCCTCATGTCCGGTGGAGGAAAGCATTTCATAAGCACATTTTTTTAGGTATTCAATATCTCTCTCCCTGGTCGGACGATAAATCATACCCGCCTGGCAGAAGCGACAGCCGCGAATACAGCCTCTCTGAATCTCCAGCACTACTCTATCCTGGGTAGCCTTTATAAATGGAACTAAGGGCTTCATAGGATAAAAGGTATCACTGAGATTCATCTCCACCCGCTTCTTCACGCTGCTTGGAGCATGGGGATTATTCGGGAGGAAGCTTTCAATGGTGCCATCCTCCTTATAATTTACATCATAAAAAGCAGGCACATACATTCCATCAATCTGCGCCACTCTTTCTAAATATTCCCTTCTGGATTTCCCAGCCTTCTTATATTCCTTATAGGTATCAATAATCTCATGATAGGCAGCTTCTCCCTCTCCGATATAGAAGAAGTCGAAAAAGTCCGCGATGGGCTCCGGATTATAGCTACAAGGGCCACCGCCGATGACCAGGGGATGCTCTTCGGTACGATCCTTTGCATAGATCGGTATCCCTGACAGCTCTAAAATCTGAAGAATATTGGTGTAACACATCTCATATTGAAGTGTAATACCAAGAAAATCAAAATCCTTCACCGGTTCCTGGCTCTCCAGTGCAAATAAGGGAATATGACGTTCTCTCATCAGCTTGTCCATATCCACCCAAGGGGAGTAAACCCTCTCACAATAGGTATCCTCGCGACGATTAAACATATCATAAAGG
>JAEYXC010000434.1 GCA_023428655.1 Bacillota bacterium
AAGGATATGAATGAGGTTATTCTAGCAACCTTTGATTACACGAATAACTCAGTTAATATCTATCTTAAGTTCCATCGAAAAATGACCCGGGACATTTTTGAATAGGAATAGTTGCCTGCCGGACAACATAGAATGTTTTAAGTGCAATTATGAGGTATATAATAGATCATGGTCCGAAGGGTAAAGACGAAGCATATCATTTTGGCAGAGATAATCATTTTTCTTCTGGTATTATCTTTCAACCTATTCCATCATTCCGAACGTGAATCTGCAATCCTGGTATCCACGGATGCTACCGGTAAGGATTTTATAAAGTGGGTCAATTTTGATGTTTCCTACAAGGCTTTACAGGATGCATATGAATACGATGTCAAATCCCATGATAATGAGGTAAAACTGAATTGGATCGAGCTTCTTGCCATCCTTGGAAATAAGTATGGAGGAGATTTTTCAAGATATAAAGAAAAGCATCTGTCCGAACTTGCAGAAAAGCTTATGAGTAAGGAAGCAACCATTGATTCACTGACCGAAGGGATGAAATATTACAAATATTACTATGAAGCTTATGAAGCAGTGCTTGGTGGAATGGTCGGCCCTTATAAGCTTGAGGTGGCGGATGCTTCTGCTCCCGGCGGTAAGGTATGGGAAGAACGATACGGTCTAAAGGCCTTTCTACCGATTGCGAAATTTTATCCCTTCAGTCACTTTGATGATTTTGGGGTCTCGCGTAGCTACGGTTTTCGAAGAAAGCATCTGGGTCATGATATGATGGGACAGATCGGAACACCGATCGTTGCAGTAGAATCCGGTTATGTAGAAGCTCTCGGATGGAACCAGTACGGTGGATGGCGGATCGGCATCCGGAGCTTTGATAAGAAACGCTATTACTACTATGCACATTTACGCAAGAATTTCCCTTATAATAAAGGTCTGGAGGTAGGAAGTATTGTTCAAGCCGGTGATGTCATCGGATATCTTGGCAGAACCGGTTATAGCAGCAATGAGAATTCGAATAACATACGAACACCCCATCTCCACTTTGGCTTACAGCTCATTTTTGATGAGTCTCAAAAAGAGAGCTACAGTGAGATTTGGATCGATTGCTACGATTTAATTCAATTTCTGTACCAAAATCGTTGTGAAACTGTGAAAAATCAAGAAACGAAGGAATACAGCCGTGTATATCAATTCCTGGATCCCGTTGCAGAACGTTATATCAATCGGAGCAAATATAAGTATGAGGATGATGAATTTGATATTCGGATATATGACTAACAAAGGATATCGAACCATACACCTTAATATTGCTTCTTGAACTGTTTATGAAGTCTCTTCCGCATAATAAAGCATAGAAATGCCATAACAAAAGGTATGATGAATTGAAAAATAAGATTTAAATTCACCAGCAGTACTCGGTAAAGAAAGTTAAATTCAAACTGGGTACTGCTTAAATAATAGGTTAAATAATAAATAATTATCCCTAACGGGAGATACAGGACCTCGCATTTTGTAAGACCAAACAGCCATTCAAAGCAACGTAGCAGCAGTACTACAAATACAGCAATGGCAATGTAATCGGACAGAATACAGATCAAGGTAATGAGTACCTCAAATCGTTCAAATATATTGAAAATGGAAATACTTTTCACCGTAATGTAGAATGGAAATGGTAAATTTGCGGTCAGGCTTGCCCCTGATATTCCGAAGGTAAGCAAAGTCAGAATAAATGCAAGGCAGGTAAATACAATAACTCCGAACCAAAGCTTATGAAACTGTGATTTTGTTATGGATATCCCCAATTTATCTGCAAAAAAGAGTGCTATAATAATATTTCCTCCCACTGCTGCCACATGCTTTGCTGCCAGTGTTGTTTGCTGGAGATTAACCGTTGATATCGGCAGAAGGTAATCTGTTCTGAGCCTTGAAACAGCGCAGAGGAACAGAATCGCAAAAAGAATAAACGTAATTCCCAGTGTCAACTCTGAAAATCGGAAAATAGTCTTGATACCGCGTAATAATGCGTATGACACCAGGATAATCATTACCGTCATAAAGAAATCCGACCTGGTTCTCGGCATAAGTGTAAATTCCAGAGTTAAACTATATGCGGTTGCTTTTGCTGTGGTAATTAAGAACAGCCATATTAGATACGCTAAAATAATAACCTTGGATAAGAAGGCTCCGGTTAGCTGTACCAAAATTTCATAGAAATTAAAACCGGGAAAGGCTTTCATTAAATAGATAATAATCGCCGTCAAGGGTAATGTCGCAACAATTGATATAATCGGACTTAAGTATCCGCTTCTGCCCGCTTCCAGAGCTAACGCCTGAGGAACCTGCCTCAGAACTGTTGAGATGGAGATAAACAGATACATGAACGTTATTTGCCGTAAGGTTAATTCACGGTTCAATCCTCTCACCTCATTCCATATATTTTTCCATCATCAGGGAAATGCTGGGCAGATAAGGGTTAATCAGATAGAGAATCCCCATGGCCATTCCGATTATGGACAACAGTAAATAAAGTATTAAATTTTTTTTGGATTTCAACAGCTTTTCTCTCTGACGGATTAGAGTAAATATTATGGTAAAACCAAATATATAGATCATATTAACCTTGCCTTTCTTTTCATGCTTACCAATGCTGCTTTTGTAGCAGTCCGAAACGCATATCAGCATACTTTAAATAGTTCGAGCATTAGTTATTTTTATTATTCCCCAGAATAAAGGATTTTGTAATCTGTGACCTGATCTGATATTGATACTCGATATTTGTGATCAGCTCATCCCAGTTTCCTTCGATTCCCTTCCATTCCCCTACA
>JAEYXC010000110.1 GCA_023428655.1 Bacillota bacterium
AGCGGCTTAGTCTGTGACGGACTTATGTTAAGGTCGGAGGGAGTCACAGGGCGCTTCGCGGATTTTGGCAAGATACTAATCATACCATTTGATTCCAGATATACGGTATGAACCTCCTCCAGATCAAAATATCCCTCCAACCGGCAGGCTGCTAATAGTTCATCGATATCCAGCTTAGCCTTCAACAAATTCTTTTCATATATTTGACCGTCCTGGTAGAGCAGTAGAGCATGGCCTTCAAAAAAACGACGAAGTACGATTGATTTACAGGTGGAATAGGATATGAGCATGGAAAAGACCGCGAATATCACCAAAGATAAGAAGGGCTTCCAAAAGCTATCCGTGGAGAGGACCGCCATCTCGCCGGCGATGGAGCCGATGGTAATACTACTGACATAATCGAACATACTAAGCTGTGACATTTCTCTGTTACCCATAATTTTCGTGAATAAGAATAGAGCAACCATAGTGCCTAAGGCAGACAATGCAATCTCTATATAATCCATAGCTGTTACCTCCATGATCATTACTTAGATAGAATTAAATAAATGGTTATGGTATAAAGGAAGAACCAAGGACACTTGATACCATAAATAAAATTAATATTGATAGGATTGGTCGAAATGATTGAATATAATCATAAAGTTTTTATAATAAATTAAGAAATGTTGTATTGTATCTGTTCGGAACTAAGGATAAAATAGGTATTCTAGTAATTCGTATATTATATTTTTGCTGAAAGGCTTTCGATAGAGGATGAAGGATAAGAAGAAAGGCATGGTAATATTATGAAGGATTTTATAAGTCTGAGAGAGGTTCGAAAGACATATCGGATGGGTGAGGTATCCATCCATGCTTTGGATGGCATTGACTTTTCCATTAAGGAAGGGGAATTTGTTATCATTGTGGGGCCGAGCGGTGCGGGGAAGACAACCGTACTGAATATATTGGGTGGAATGGATACCTCTTCGGAGGGCAGTATCCATGTGGCCGGAACCAATATCGCTGACTATACGGAAAGACAATTAACCAAGTATCGTAGGGACGAGATCGGCTTCGTATTTCAATTCTATAATCTGGTTCAGAATCTAACTGCAAAGGAGAATGTTGAGCTGGCCTCTCAGATCTGTAAGGAACCATTGGATGCGGAGCAGGTGCTTAAGGAGGTTGGTCTTGAAGATCGTATGAATAATTTCCCGGCACAGCTATCCGGCGGTGAGCAGCAGCGTGTGGCGATTGCCAGAGCCTTAGCCAAGAATCCAAAGCTGTTACTATGTGATGAACCAACGGGAGCCCTGGATTATATGACAGGAAAATCGATACTCACTCTCCTTCAGGACACCTGTAAGGAGCGTAAGATGACGGTTATTGTGATCACACATAATTCTGCCTTAACTCCGATGGCCGATCGTGTCATAAAGATAAAGAATGGAAAAGCAACGCAAATCACTGTAAATGAGAAGCCTGTCTCAGCCCAGGCTATTGAATGGTAATTACGAAGAAGTCTCTCGGACTGCTGAAGTTCGTAAGGAAGCCTATGGAAGGGAATTGGATTTGACATGAGAAAGAGAGCATTACGTAAGGATTTTTATATGGAGATCAGAACCAGCTTAAATCGGTTTCTTTCCATTTTTCTAATCGTTGCATTGGGTGTCGCTTTTTTTGCAGGAATTCGTGCAACGGATCCGGATATGAGGTTGACTGCCGACAACTATTTTGACAAGAGTAACCTGATGGATATCCGGGTTCTTAGTACCCTGGGACTGACGGAGGGGGATGTCAAGGCAATCGCAGAGTTGGAGGGTGTGAAGGAGGTCGAGCCTGCGTATTCTACACATGTAGTATGCGATGTGGATGGAAATGAGTTGGTGCTGGAGGTGCTGTCGGCGCCACAGAATATTAATAAAATTATTGTTACCGAAGGACGTATGCCTAAGAACGAAACCGAGGTTTTGGTTGACGATTTCTTTATTATGAATACGGGCTATCAGATCGGGGATAGGATAAGGGTTGATTCAGGAACAGAGACGGATATCTCTGAGACTCTGAAGGAGAATGAGTTCACAATTGTCGGCGTAGGTTCAACCTCTTATTATTTATCCTTTCAGCGAGGCAGCTCCAGTATCGGAAGCGGGGATGTGAACAGCTTTGTAGTGATATTACCCGAGGTGTTTATACAGGAGGCCTATTCCACTGTATACGTGACGGCAGAGGATACCCTGGGTATGACCGCATATACGGAGGAATATGATAATCATGTGAGCAAGGTGCTAGGTAACATTGAAGCAATTGCGGATTCAAGAGCAAGAATTCGCTATGAAGAGCTTTATAATCCGGCATACGATGAGCTTATGGAGGCGAAGGAGGAGCTCGCTGAGGCAATATCAAAGCTTGAGTCTTCGAAGAAGGAAATTGAGGATGCAAAATCAACGATTGCATTAAATAAAGAGAAGCTGGAGGATTCCAAAAAGGAGGTACAGTCTTCTAAAAATAAGCTGGAGGAGTCCCAGAAGGAAATAACCACCTCAAAGGATAAGCTATTAACCTCAAAAAGAGAGCTTGAGGAACAGAAGGAAAAGCTGGAAGAGGCAAAAACGACTGCTGAAAAGGAGTACAATGATAATTTGTTGAAGCTTTCTTATGCCGGACTTACAGAACCTCAGCTTACTCAAGCGAAATTTGAGCTGGAGAAGGCCTATCAGAGTGCTTTGGAGGAATTTGCGAAAGCGGATGCTCGTATCGTGGCGGGTGAGTCGGAAATTAATAAAGCCGAGGAGCGGATCAGTCGGGGTGAGAAGGAGATTGCAAAAGGCAGAGAGAAAATAGAGGATGGAGAGCGCAAAATCGCAGAGGGTGAGAAGGAAATAACTGATGCTGAGCAAAAGATTACTGAGGGTGAGCAAGAGATTACCGACGGGACACAAAAGATTGCAGATGCACAGATAGAAATAGCCGATGGTGAAGCTGAATTGGCGAAGCTCGAGCTTCCTACCTGGTATGTTTTAGATCGAGGCAGTATCGAAGCTTATGTGGAATTTGAACAGAATGCAGACCGAATCGGCGCAATCGGTAAAGTTTTTCCTGCGATTTTCTTCTTGGTTGCAGCGTTGATCAGCTTGACCACAATGACCAGAATGGTTGAGGAGGAGAGGATTGAGATTGGTACCCTCAAAGCTCTGGGATATTCCAAAATATCCATTGCTAAGAAGTATGTTCTATACGCCCTGTTGGCAACCTTGGGAGGAAGCTTATTCGGAGCAGTAATTGGTCTTAAATTACTTCCCACCGTAATTATTACCGCATATAAAATCATGTACACCGGTATTCCTGAGATAATTACTCCCTTCAATACCTATTAT
>JAEYXC010000259.1 GCA_023428655.1 Bacillota bacterium
GGTATGCTAAGGGTCTGGAAGGTAGCATGCTCCACCCGTACCAGCTCCCCGGGCTTAATATCCCCTAAGGAAATGGGCTGATTATCTTGACTTCTAATTATGGTATCCCTCGAGATGGTAAATACCATCTGATCATAGACATCATTGGGGTTCCCAGTCAGAAGAAAATGATTCCTCGTATCGACACTGACAACGCGGTCCGTTGTGATGGCCACAGAAGCTTCTTCCTCCAATACAACAATCCGATACGCACTTGCTTGGGGAGGAATACTTCTTGTCATTGCAGCTGAGAAATCCGCATCGACTCGCATCCCCTCTCTCAAAGCATTCAAATTCAGAGATCTTCCATTCTCGTCTATGATAATGGTATTATCCCCTACATTTAACCTAACTTCCTCCCTGTAGGTTACACTATTCTCATCACTTACCCCAAATGAAATTAATAGATAGCCTGTTCTTGGGTTATTTACAACTACTTCTTCAACGAGAGCGTTATCTACATGTAATATATTATCACTGAGAAATATCATTCCCAATGGGGTGGAACCGCTACGATCCATAGTCATCCTCTGATTTATATGTTGTTCTAATTATAATATATGTTACTTCTACAATAAGTTACGGCATCCATTGAAGATATTAAAGGGTAATCCTCCCTATTCCATCAAACAATGATATGCTTTATAGTGTCTGTCAATTGATGTTAAATAATTCCTGACCACATGACTGCAGCAGCATTATACAGAGGCTCCGCACACCAAACATCATTAATGAAGGGAATGAACCAAGCAGCAACCATCCTCTCCTTTGGGTCGATGATTAGGCAACATCCACCGGCTCCCTCGTGGAAAAAGGTTCCTTGACTATAGATACTCGCATCATTGCAGCGCATATCCGGTCCAAGGGCATATTGGCGATAGGGTCCTCCTGCATTCCAGCAATAGTCTTTAATATGCGGCTGAGTATATAAAGTTGTCATCTTTTCTATTGCTTTTCTTCCGATGATTCGAGTTCCGTCAATGTATCCGCCCTGCTGAAGCATGATTCCGAAGCGACAGAGATCATAAGCGGTCGAATAGAGACCACCTCCGGTTCCCGGTAGCTTCTCCCACACCGTTCCTGCTTCCTCATCCTTATAGGTTCCTGCTAATATTTCATTCACTACCCTCTCCCGATGTTCGTTGGGGATATTGGTTCTGGCTACCACTTCCTTCTTATGGTAATCAAAGCCGGTATCCTTCAAACCGCAGGGCTTAACAATATGATTCATGATATAATCATTGGCAAACTCACCGCTCACTCTTGAGATTATCTCGCCTAGTATTACATAGCCAAAGCTGCAATAAGCCCATTCTTCCCCCGGATTCTTACGCATACCGGCACGTAATGCTGCCGCAATCCAATTCTTACCCTGATCCTTATCAATTAGCTCCCATTGATTAAGCTCATATTTATTCTCAAAGCAACCTCCATCGGGATGCATTCCGGAGGTATGGGATAACAGATGAGCAATGGTGATCTCATGAAAGGGCTTAAAGGAGAACTCCTCAATAATCTCTCCCACCTTCTGGTTGACACGAAGCTTTCCATCCTCCACTAACTGCCAGATCGCTACCGCAGTAAACAGCTTTGTGATTGAAGCTAAGCTCTGTATGGTATCCGGCTGTAATTCTCTGGTATCCTCTTCGCGGTAGGATAGCTTTCCCACTGCATTATTCGCAAATACCCTGCCATCCCTTGCCAGGCAATAATTCGCGGATAGAATTTTCTTCTTTTGAATCAAGTCCTCAAAGAATTGAGTTAGGGTCTCCACTCGCAGTGGGTCATAGCCTACCTTCCCCGGTGTCTCCTCTGTTTTAAAGCCTATCATACTTTCCTCCCATCCGCCTATTCCGGCACTAAAATAAAATTGAAAAGATAATTCAAGGTACTGTTAATTGCAAATTATTGTAGCTGCTTTTGATAAATGATCTCATCCATCTCTGAAGAGTCCTCCCCACGCGTAAAGGTTATTGTGACCCCATCGTATTCCAGCTCTAAGACATCATTCTGGGTCGTATATGGAAACTGTAACTTCATATCCTCCTCAAAAGTATCCGTAGCCTCCTCTATGGAAAGTGTCTTATCGGATAGATCCCAACTACCAAACGCTACATAAGGAAGGATCGAATAGGTAAATTTATATTCTCCCTCCATATTGCCATAACTACTCCAGCCTACAGTAATGTATCCTTTTTCTGTTCCAACGGAATACACCTCATTGGCAAGGAATATGGTGTCCTCATTATATAATGCAAAGTAATTTCCCAAGGACAGCCTTAGGCCGTTTACATCCGAACCATCCGATGCACTGTCGGCGATCCAGACATAGCCCTTCATCTCTTTGTCTGCCTTAACATTTTCTTTCAACCGAAATAACAGCTCACCCGGTTCAAAAGCAAGGTGTAAATATCCGTCCTCCGTAAATCGAAAGGTGCAGACCGATGCCCTAGGTATGTCAAATGGAGGATCAAAATCCTCATCACCGGTGCAATCCAATGTAAGCTGCATACTCCTTGTATCGATTGCGTAACTTCCCTTCATAGAAGGATTCCCCACGGTATCCCATAGATTAAAGGTTCCGTTTTCGCTGAAGCTAAGTGCCAAATATGTATATTTACCAATTTCATACCAATCCGAGCTACATAATAAGGAGTTAATCTCTTCCTCTGTTAACATAGCCCCGGCGGTCTGCTCCTCTATGCCATTGTCACTAGCAGGTACCTTGCCGTCGTCCTCATCCACCTGATCTTGACCTTGTTCTTCGCTCTTGACATTCGTATCATCTTTGTTTTCCACTGCCTCGGTAGGGTTATTCTCATTATTTTCGACTACTTCTACCCCCTTACCTTCCGTTACAGTCACATTCTTACTGCTATTATCAACGATCCTCTCCTCATCATTTTTCTTCTTACATCCTACGAATGCTAAGGATGCAAGTAGGAATAGAATTACTACTACGGTACCTCCGATGATTATACTCTTTTTATTAAGTCGCACTGGTAAGCCTCCTATATAGTGATCTATACGAACTCTCGCTTCGGTTAAACAATAAAAGCTCAAATATATGTTACATTAATTACCAATATTTATCAAGTAGGTTATTAACCGGGTAATACGGCCGTAACAGGCATATGTTTACCTCTTCTCCCTACTGATTTCTGTCTCCCGAAAGCAATGCTCCTGATATTTTTTTGGAGTCATTCCAACCTGCCTTTTGAATACCTCAATGAAGTGACTCTGCGTCGGAAATGCCAGGATTGATGCAATTTGAGCGGAGGAATAGTCCGAATACTTAAGCATATTTTGTGCCGTTTCGATTTTTTTGTTTTGTATGTACCTACTGATCGGAAGACCAGTTTCCTTTTTGAAAAGCTTGGAAAGATAACTGGGATGAAGACCAATATGGTCTGCAACCATGTCCACAGTAATTCTTAAATTAAGGTTTTTATAGATATAATCAATGCATTTTACAATCGGCTTCGAGAGAATTTTATCCATTCTTAAAGCCTTCATTCTTTTCGTATAATCTATCGTCATTATACTGTGTAGTCGAGAGATCTGGTCCATGGCTGTACATTGATCCGCCTGCTGTATATAAAAATCACTGAGTCGGTAGGCTGCTTCATGCTCCATACCACCCTCAATACAATATCTTGCAACCATCGCCACCGTAATGATGAAATGATACCGAATATTACGTAGCGGATGATTCGACAAATGCCCCAGTCCAATTTTATCCGTGAATGCATTTTCATTCAGTGTTATCACCTTACCAATATCCCCTGCTTTCACAGCTGCATAAAATTCGAATTCAGGTCCATAGGGTGCATGTAAAATGTTATTCTCACGCATGATAAATTCTTCATGGCTCCATTCCTTGTTCATATCCATAAGGCTTCCTCCCCTTCCCTCTTCATTCTAATTATGTCACTATTTTGATATAAATACAATGAAATTGATATACTTAATTTCTTACAGATTTTATGATATTGGTAAAAGATAGGAAGCAAACTACTCTTCATTATGGTGGTTACAGTATGCTTGATAAGGTTGCACTTAGCTCTATCGTTTGCTGGTATTCTGATATTAAATTGAACTTCAAATGCACTGAATGAAAAAAAGACGGAAGGAATAATACTTTACATCAGAAAGGAGATTATTATGAAAAAGGAGTTAAGAAGAGGACTTTGTATTTTTTGTGGAATGATTATGGTACTCGGCGCCCTGGGCGGCTGCAAGAGGGAGGAGCTTGTACCATCAGAAACCTCAGTAACAGCCAAGCCAACCGAAGCCCCCGCATCCACTGCAGCACCGTCAGAAGCTACAATACTAGAACCGGATCCAACCCCAGAGCTTGCCGGTTACACACTTTTATGGAATGATGAATTCAACAGCGATGCCTTGGACACTGACATCTGGAACTATGAACCCCATGAACCGGGTTGGACGAACAATGAATTGCAGGAATATACTACATCAACGGATAATGTCTACTTAGACGATGGATACCTGATTATTAAAGCAAATAAAACAACCGATACAACCGGGAAGGACTATTATACCTCCGGTAAAATTACGACGCAGAACAAGCAGGATTTCACTTACGGTAAGGTCGTTGTGAGTGCTAAAGTTCCAAGAGGACAGGGTCTCTGGCCCGCCATCTGGATGATGCCAACAGTACAAGAATTTTATGGCGAGTGGCCAAAATGCGGTGAGATTGATATTCTTGAGGTTCTGGGCAACCAGGTTGATACTGCCTATGGAACCATCCATTATGGGGAACCTCACGCACAACAGCAGGGTACCTATGTACTTAAGGACGGTACCTTTGCCGATGATTTTCATGAGTTTTCTGTCGAATGGGAACCGGGTGAATTTCGTTTCTATATTGACGGTAATCTTTATAAAACAGTGAACGATTGGTTTACCGCTGTACCCGGCGAGGAGGAAAAGCCCTATCCCGCACCCTTCAACCAACCCTTCTTCGTACAGCTTAATCTTGCTGTCGGCGGAAACTGGCCAGGAAATCCTGACGAAACCACTGATTTTGATAATGCAAAATTTGAAGTGGATTATGTCCGGGTATACCAAAAGCCTGCATACGACACAAAGGTACAAAAACCGGTAACCGAGCTCATCGAACCGGAACCGGGTGCCAATTATATTCATAACGGAGATTTTTCTACTGCCGAGGACCTGACAGACGATACGGATTGGAAATTCTTATTGGCCCAAGGTGGAGAGGGTAGCGCCCAGATCAAAGATGGGATGATGATTATAACCTCACAGAATACCGGGACTGTCGACTATTCCGTTCAGCTTGTTCATCCACAGCTCGCTATGAAGAAGGGCTGCAAATACAAGGTAACCTTTGATGCTTCTGCTTCAGAGGAAAGAGATATTATTGTATGTGTATCTGCACCGGACAATGGATGGATTCGTTACCTGGCAGATACCGTATTGACTCTCACTACGGATATGCAAACCTATACCTATATCTTTGATATGACCAATAAGGATGACCCGAATGGTAGACTGGAGTTCAATCTAGGAAATAGGGGTTCCATCGCAGAGGTTAAAATCACCAATGTACGAGTTGAAAAAATTCAATAGTCAAAACAAGAGAACAAGGCTCTGCTGAATTGCCTTCCGCAGTATCGTACTTTAAAATAGAAACTGCATATTCCCCTACATATAATAGAAAGGCTGTTGCAAAATGATATGCCCCCTGTCTACTTGACAGGGGGCATATCAAAAGTTATGTTATTTTGTAACAGCCGATTTTTTATACCAATGCTTCGGACAAGGCTTCCCTTGCTCCAAGATAAACTGCTACCGCTCTCCAATTTCCCTCCGGACGGTATCTCAGTTCCCCATTCTCTAAGCTTATCTCACATTGGGTGTCCGAATATACCTCCTTTATCTCAAATTCATACCCTTTCGGAATTGTTATAATCAACTCCTTCTCCATATCACCCTGGAATAGGTGGAATAAAGCGAATGCATCCCCTTGCTCACCGATACGCAGAATCCCCTGCCAGCCCATAGGGCTACGATAGCTCTTAATTACACTACCATAATAGCGGGTAAAACCATCTTTGATAATCGGTGCAATTCTCTGATAGAAAGCAATGCCCTGATCAATGGCATTCCATTGAGTGTCTGATAATTCAGTCACATCCCCGGACAGACACATTCTACCGAGATAGGTATTAATAATGGAGTAGGTAATTCTCTTTATACTGTCTTCTTTCCTGATTACCGCCCAGATCTGATTCTGCCTGGGCAGGATGGTCCGATGAAGATTGGCTGCAATAATCGGAATCTCCGGGCATTCATGTGCGTCGGAAAAGGATGCCATGCTCGAGATCTCCATCATCTTTGTCTCCAGCCTATGCCCACCGGAGGCACAGTTCTCGATGATAATCCCCGGAATCTCCTGCCTTATGGTCTTAACAAATTCGAAGGCTGCCTCCATATTCTGTCTTAGACCCTCTCCTAGGGATTCGGCACCATCACAACCAATTCCGATGGTATCGTTATAATCTATCTTAAGGTATTCAAAGCCATACTTTTTGAGAGTACCGATTACCTTATCCTTCAGATAGTTGTTCACCCAGGGATCCCTCATATCCCAAAAGCGACGATTCGCTGTTGTAAGCGTTACTCCGTCCCGCTTCAGAAGATGATCCTCGTAGTGATACGCCTTCGCTGCGGGGCCGATATTCTCTATCTCAAACCAGATCCCGGGCTTCATTCCCGCGGCCTTAATCGCCTCCACGGTCCTCTCTAGACCCTCCGGAAACAGGTCCGTGGAGATATTATAATCTCCCATGGAGAGATACCAGGGAACTCCTTCTTCCTTATACCAACCACAGTCAATTACAAAGTATTCAAAGCCCTTTCCTTTGATGGCTTCTAGAATACCGATTATATTTTCATGGGACGGATTACCCCAGGTAGTGCAATATTCGTTGAATATCACCGGTAGACTCTGCTCACTTTCCGGTCCTTGATCCAAAACCTCCTTCAGACAGGAGGTCATTCTCTGTGAGATTCGGTCACAACCGCCACCTTTACAAACAGAGAGAATTGCCTTCGGTGTTATAAACTGCTCCCCGGGTTGAATTTCCTTACACCAATGGCCGAACTCCCGATCCGCAATTCCTCCTGAAATCGAAATACCATCATCAACACGATAGATCTCCATCTGCCAGGAAGCATTATGTGCCAGCATCGCCCCCCAGAAGATATCATGTTCACTATCCTCAAGTATAAGGCTGGGAAAGTAATGGTTCACAGGCATGGAGCCCACCTGTCCGAAACGTTCTGATCGTACCGCTGTGCCTCCCCAGGAAGGCTCCAGCTGTAGGTCCTCTATGGTTCTGGTTTCTAATCGTCCCTCCATGCTCCAAACACTCCGGTAACGGTGGACCTTCATTCTGTCATGTCCATCCCCTGTAAGATACGGTGAGATTCCACCTAAGGAGAAGCTTGATATCATCTCCAATGTTACGGTTTGACCGCTTTGATTGTGGAAGGTAGTATATGCTTCAAGATGCTGACACCCTGATTTCCAGATAAGATAATGCTTTGCCTTATTTCCCCTATGATCCAGGAAGGCTGTGGTTATTTCTATCCTATCCTTATCTTGTGTTATCTCCTGGCCCTCGTAGCGAAGTCCTGTGACTGACTCTCCCTGCCTCATACTGATTCCACCGGAATATCCACCCGGATAAGCATCTCCTACCAGCTTAAGCTGTAGGAGAGAGTCAACTCTCTGGTTTTTCTTCCCCCAATCGGTAGCACCCTCGGACTCCGGTACTATGATAAGCTCCACATTACCCTTGTCATGGTCGATATAATATTCGCATCTCATATCACCAAGAATATATTCCTTTAATAAGGTAACCATCTCTTCAAAGCCTCCTCCATCTTTTCTTACGCCGTCGATACAAGGTTAATAAAATAGGTTCCTTTTCCATATACTAATCCATGATCAGCGTTATTTCTATTATAATACAATTCCATACGTTAAAAAAGCTCTATCTCCTTATTCGATCAATTAGAGATAGTAAGGAGACAAGAATTATATTTGACTGCAACCTATGGAGCAAAAAAAACAGGAGCCATCAACACCGATTCGATGTCAAAGGCCCTGTTTATGGACTACTCTCTCGATAACTCTTATACAAGCTCTTGGTAATATCTGTCCCTAACACAAAATTCCATAATTAATATCAAGAACTGTTCTTACATTACGAATATGCTCCCGCATAGCTTCTTCCGCACCCTGAGGATCACGACGATTGAGTGCCTCATAGATTTTCTCATGCTCCTTACTGGAATTATCCCCTCTTCCGGCGATCAATATGGTTCGCTTCTTATATCTTCTTAATTGACCGTTAATACTATCTAGAAGCTTAATGGTTTCTTTATCCTTACAGGCATCGTATAACACCTTATGAAATTCAATATTTGTAGCGGAATATTCCAATAATTCATTTTGTCTTAATCGATCCTTCATTCGGGCAACATATTCCTTCAGGGTATTAAGCTGCTCCTCCGTCAACGAAGTGGCGCAGTAATATGCGATCAAGCCCTCCAAGCGTTCTCGGATTTCGTAAAGTTCAATCACTTCCGCCTTAGATAGATATTTCACGGTTGCACTTTTACTTTCCTTCATCTCGATTAGCTTGTCACCTTCTAATTGAAGCAAGGCATTTCGTATCGTGTTACGCCCTACCCCTAATTCTTCCGCTAGTGCAGATTCTACCAGAGGCTCATTTGGTGCATAGGTATCATTAAGAATTCTATCTTTTAATATTTGATAAATCATTTTTCCTGTCCGAGCCAAACAAATCCCTCCAAAATCTTTTAATAATTTAAATATTTGTACAATTATAGCAGAAATTAGACATAAATACAACAAAAATAGGAAACCGCCTATCCCTATCGGCATTGCGATGTCAACAGGTCGGTTTTCTATTTCTGCTATTTGGTTACAGGATGCCTTTCTCTATGAGTGTATTGTCTATACTGGGTTTTGTAAGAATCCCCTCCTGTATTTCCTTCATCCTGTTCTGATCACTACGTAGCTTCTTTTCTGCTTCGAGCAATACCTCCTCTGCCTCATCCTGACGAATTACTACAATACCGTTTGCATCCCCTAGAATAATATCACCGGGCAAAACCGCCACATTGCCACAGCAAATCACATCATTGATCACACCAGGGCCATCCTTATCACCGACAGCGGGTGTAACAAATCTGGCGAATACAGGGTACTGCTGCTCTTTTATCTCTATGATGTCTCGTATACCACCGTCCACTACAATACCCTCAACCCCAAGCTTAAAAGCTGCGGTAGCCATCAGCTCTCCCATGATACTATTGCTTTCACAACCACAGGTGTCTACTACAATAACATCACCGGGCTGAGCCATTCCGATTGCCTTATGCAGCATCAAATTATCCCCAGGTCGCATTTTTACTGTTAATGCATTCCCGCATATCACAGCTCCATCATAAACCGGCTTTATGGAATGATGCATGGTATTAAATTTGTTCAACCCATCACTGACTGCACAGGAGCCAATCTGTTTAAAGCGTTCCAACAGCTTACTGTCCGTCCGTTGGAAATCATTCTTAATGCGAAAACCTATTTTACCCTTCCTCATGCCACCACTTCCTTGCTTGCTTTTTTCTTATTGATAGAAACGATTGTTAATAAAGTAATTACTCCTATCACAATCCCCACCGGCGTAATAACGGGGTGTGCCAGCATAATCATGGCTCCTGTGATTAGCAAAATAATTCTTGCTATGATATTAAGCTTTGTTCCACACCATCCGATGATACCGGCTGCCAGGAAGATGGACCCAAGAATACCCATCAGTATAGTAACTGATATGGATAATACGGTACCATTTAAAAGATAGTTTTCATTTAATACAAACATAAACGGTAGAAGGATACCACCAAGGGCATAGAACATGGATAGCCATCCTGCCCTCATATTATCTGCTTTCGCAATTCCTGAAGCCGTAAATACCGTAATGGCAACCGGAGGTGATATGGAGGATAATGCCGCAAAGTAGATAAGGAATAGGTGAGAAGCCAAAGGTGATGCACCCATTTGGGTTAAAGCCGGTGCTACTAATACCGCGAGGATTAGGTAAGAGGCTGAGGTCGGCAAGCCAAGTCCCAGGATCAAGCTCGCAACCATGGCAAGTACTAATCCAAGCACCAGGTTACCTGCGGATAGACTAACAATAATCTGACTCAGCTTTAGTCCTAAGCCTGTAATATTGAGAACACCGATGATGATTCCGGCCAAAAGGCAAGAGGCCGCAATGCTTCTAATTCCACTGGCAGAGTCCAGGCATACCTTCTTTAGATTAGATATGCAAATGCTTTTTCGATTGAGTATAAAGCCAATGATTAATGTAAAAATTATTCCAAGTAAGGCTGCACGCTGCGCACTATATCCGTTTAACAACAAGTATGCTAAGAGTACAATTGGTGCCAAATACAACCAGCCTTTTTTAAATACATCCCAAGGATGAAGTAATTCTTCCTTTGGTATTACCTCCATATTATCTTTTCTGGCACTGAAGTAAACAATAAAGGATAACACGATGTAATATAGAGCACCCGGAACAAATGCCGCTATGGCAATTTTACCGTATTCAATACCCGTTATTTCACTCATCAGGAAGGCTACGGCGCCCATTACCGGAGGCATTACCTGACCACCGGAGGCTGCCACGGATGCAATCGCTGCCGTTTCGTCGGATTTGTATCCGACCCTCTTCATCAAGGGGATGGTGAAGGGACCTGTAGCTGCCACATTGGCTGCACCGGAGCCGCTAATTGTACCCATTAACATGCTGGCATATACGGATGCCTGTGCCGGGCCTCCCCTGTACTTTCCGGTAAAGGACAGAGCCAGATCCACGAAGAATTGTCCTGCTCCTGTTATCTCCAGTACGGATCCAAAGATTAGGAAGATAAAGATGTATTGTGCCGAAACTAACAGCGTTGATCCATATAATCCATCGGTTGAGGTATAAAGGTAGGTAGCGATACGACTTACAGAGAACTTAACCGTATGGAACATTCCCGGAATGAGATATCCCAAAAGGGAATATACGATAAAAATAATACTCATGATGGATAAGGAGCGTTCCAGTACTCTACCGGAAATTGCAATTGCACAAATAATTGCAATTACTGCTAATACTACTTCAAAGTCTGTATATACTCCAGAACGATAAATCATCTCCTCCTGTAGGTTAATGAGATATACGCTGAGGAATATATTCAATATGATCAGAATTACATCAAGAAACTTTCCCAGCTTGGTTTTAAGCGGCTTCGTCAAAACGATATATACACCTACTAACAGCCAATGGATCGATGCTTGTGCATATCCCGGCAGTATACCGATGGATGCAGTGTATATATGGAACGCAGCCAAAACAATCGCTAGTATAAGTATGATTGTGTTTACTATCTTGGTTGACTTACTGTTCGTTAAATCACCCATAAAAACCTCCATTTTTAAGACATAATATCACTTATTGAACTACACCGATCTCCTTAAAATATTTCTCAGCACCCGGATGCAGAGGAATTCCCATATCGGCTGCACTTTCCGGTGTTATCTCTGAAATAACATCATGTGCATTTTTATACGTATCCAGCTTCTCAAGGGATTGCTTTACAAAGTCATAAATCGCTTCCTCAGAAGTCTTAGAGTTTGTGAAGATTTGTGTCATGATTTTTAATGTATTAACCTCATAGTCCACACCCTTATAGGTATTTGCAGGAATGACAAAGCTCTGATAATAAGGCTGTTCTGCTACTACCTTATCTAGGATAGCCGGATCTGCATCCACCAAAGCCATATCGGTTGTGGAAGCTGCATTCATCATCGCAGCTGTCGGCAGACCAGCTACATAGAAGGTAGCATCCAATTCACCATCCACGACCTTTTGAATTCCTTCTTCAAAGGTTAAGTAATAAGGTGTAATATCCTTCTCCGGATCAATCCCATACTCCTTAAGAATTGACTTTGACATCTCGATGATTGTTGTACTCGGAGGTCCCAGACACACCTTCTTACCGGCAAGGTCTGCATACGTCTTAATCCCGGAATCCTTCTTTGTGACCATCTGACCCGCACTCATATACAGAGACATAACACCCTGAATATCCTGCTTCCCTGTCTCCTCATAGGAGCCTGTCCCGTTATAAGCAAAGTAAACACCATCCGCATTGGAGAAACCAAGCTGCATTTCATTCAGGTTCGTTAAGTTGATGTTCTCCATAGAACCTAGGGAGGATTGAACAACAATGTTATTTACCTCTGAATTCTCGCTGACAGCATTACCCATTGCAACACCGACAATATAGTAAGTTCCGGAGGTTCCTCCAGTGCCCATGATCAGATCGGCTTTTTTACCACCGGTGGTGCCACTTTGTGAACAAGCAGTTAATATTAACATGAGAGCAGTTATAATACTGAATAATTTCGCTATTTTTTTCATAATTCTTCCTCTCCTATTATTGAGATTATTTTGTTATTGTGTATCTAAAAATTAAAATTCAGTTGAAACACGTGGGAAAAAGTTAGAAAAACATTCTGCGTATTTATAATCCTTTACTCCTGATAATCTTCTGGCATGATTACCTCTCAAAAATGCTCTTTGGGTATAATATTCAATCAGGTGCTTCTGGGCTTTAAAGCAATTCATTGCTTCAATTTTTGCTTCATAGCTTTCTGTGATATCAATAAATGTACCTGGTTGGAAGCCGCTTAGCTCTGTCTGATGGGGTTCAAATCCAAATATCATCATTTGCTTTGTTACCGGTAATCCGGGTATCTGCACACCGGATGAGTTGGACATGATACTGGCCTGGAATACCATATTTCTGACTGCATCATGATCCGGATTGATTACATCCTTCGCATCATGGGTTAAGATGATATCCGGCCTTACCTCACGAATCTTATATGTAATTCGATCCAGTACTTCACGTCCGTTTTCAATGGGATAATCCTCTAAATCCCAGAACTCAATCTTAGTTACACCCAACTTTTTGGAAGCATTCAAGGTCTCTTCATGACGGATCGCTTTTACCCTCTCTACCGTCTGTCCATCCTCCTTCCACAGATCATTGGATTCTCCTCTTACACCATAGCTCATTACTACAACGGAAACATCTGCACCATTCTTAATATATTTTGCAATTGTTCCTCCGGAACGCCATACATAGTCCGCTGCATGTGCGCTGAAAACCAACATTTTCTTACCTTCCATAATAACCTCCTGCTATCTCATTGGCATACATCCTAGGCTGTATCTCCATACTCAACCTTGTTAGCTTATTTTTTAAGAAGCTCAACGTTATTTCTAGCGGTCATCTTAACTACTTCCTCTTCCGGAATACCTGCTTCAACCAGCTTGGTAGCAAATTCCAATAATCCTTCATCCGGATAGAGAGCCGTAGGTTGTCCCAAATCAGTTCCTAATACAATATGATCACAGCCAATTGCCTTGATCTGCTCCACCGTTGTCTCGAAGGCTACCTTACCCGTGGCCCAGGTGGTGTAACAGTGTTCAATATAGGCTCCCATGGAAACCAGCTCCTTCTGCTCTTCTATGGTATAGAAGGTAGTAGGAAAATCTGCATGAGTAATAATTATTTTCTCAAGACCAAGGTTATTCGCTTCCTTTACCAAAGCAAAGGTTTCTTGGTGGGAAAGATGTGCCGTTGCTAAGATGATATTATACTTTTTAATAATCTCTAAAACCTGCACGGTATTATGGGTTAACCTTCCGTTTTCATCCAACACGGAAATTGGGCTGGAGACAATACCATCCTCCTTCATCTGTATTACGATCTGAGCCCAATACGGTAGCTTCTTCCCCGGATTCGCTTCATCAAATACACATTTTTGTTCATGAGCTCCATCACAGGTGGGAAACCAAACCAGTCTCACTCCGGATCTTGCCGCCATCTCTACGGCTGCTGGATTAATACCTCCAACAGAATTATTCAAGGTGATGGTTCCTACCAGGTCGCATTCCGGATAAAGCTGATTCACTAGCTGAGCCCTCTCCGACGTAGCAAAGTAGTGGGACTTAATTGCAAAGCCCTTCATACCTGCTTTAATAATTCTCTGTGCCATCTCCATATCATCCATTTTCCTGGGTAACACATCCGGGGCACTATGAACATGTAAATCGTAAGCACCTTCAATTAATGATTTCATTTCTACACTCCTTTCAAGAAAAATATCAAGTTCAATTGCAACAAATTTATAGTACTAATTAGTCGACATCATTGCGCTATAAGATTGTATTACAATTTTGTATCGTAATTACATTGTACATATTAAACAAAGAATTGTCAATAGTATATTTTATTTTATTCAAAATAAATAATGGAATCTGTTTCCATTAAAAATCATGGGCGTTTTGCATGGAATTCTGCTTATATTTTTAGTTTCGTTGTGGTTTTTGTGAATAGGCTTCCATATGCTTTTTATACTCGGACAAAAAAATAGAAAGGGACTTCTGTTATACAGATTCCCTTTCCATTATCTCTGCTTCCCACTAATAAATGAACTTATCAATCATTCCTTGAAGGTTATGAGAAAGTCCTTCCAACACTTCACTGGATCTGGCTAATTCGTCTATACTGGCGGCCTGCTCTTCCATGGAAGATAGAACCTCTTCTGTGGATGCTGAATTCTCTTGTGCAATTGCCGATAAATTCATCATAGAGTCTATGATTTCATCCTTCATAATCCCCATACTTTCTCCGGAATCCTTCAGATGGCTCGCCATTTCAATCGCTATTTTTACGGCTCCTTGGATCTTCAGATATTCTTCATTGCTTTGAAGAACACTCTTATTTTGGTCGCTGATAATAGCGGAGACTTTTTCTACCGCTTTTACCGCATTCTGAGCATTGAGATATAATTCCTCCACAACCTCGTTAATGGAGCGGGAGTGTTCTGCTGATTTTTGTGCTAGGTTTCGCATTTCACTTGCCACAACCGCAAAACCCTTCCCCGCTTCTCCGGCTCTTGCCGCCTCAATTGCTGCATTCAATGCCAGTAGATTCGACTGTCCGGCTAAGGCTGTAATAAACTCACTGGCTTCTCTGATTTTTACTGCACTATTCTCTGTCAACTTAATTACCCTGTTAATTTTTTTAGTTTCATTATTACATTCTTGAGTAATTAATATTAATTGTGAGATTTCCTCCATCCCTTGTTCTACAACATTGGATACCATAGCAGCATCCTCATGCAGGGTAATGGTTTTATTCAGATTTTCGTCAATGATTGACCCGAGTAAGTCGGCTTTTTGGGAGCTATCCTCCGTATTTTTGGACTGCTCATAGGCACCATTTGCGATTTCTTCAATGACTTTGGTAACCTCATTAATATGAACGGAGGAGGCTTGAGAAGCCATCGATACCCCTCTAGAGGAGCTTCCTATTTCCTCCGATACGGACTTCAATTCATGCAGCATCTCACGAAAATTCCTTGTTATACAATCCACCGATCTACCAAATACCCCAATCTCGTCCTTCTTACGTAGAAATTTTTCGCTTACATCACAACTGATATCAAAATTTGCTATTCGATTGAGGTGATTAATACCGCTGATTAAAGGAGTGATAAGAGAATTGCTAATTAAATAGGTGGACGCTATTCCAACACTTAGTGCAAGAAACGTAACGATAATAATGGAACGCAGGATGATCGGAACACTATCTAACACCTCTCTCTGATCGGCATTCAGAACCAATACCCAATCGGTATTCGGAACCGGTGCGAAACCATAAATGGATTCCTCCCCCTCCTGGCTATACTCAAGCACTCCGGACTTATCAAGAAGCATTTGTTCCGTAATATCAGCCATTGCCTCCAGAGCCTCATCCTCTTTGGCTTCTTCGATTATGTTATACTGCTGCAGAACAAGCTCTCGTTTTGGGTGTGCGATAACCGTACCATCCTCGCGGATCATGTAGGCAAATCCATTCTCTCCATAGCTTATATCATCTGTTATGTTACTGAGTGTATTTCCATCACTACGTCCTAACAAAGCACCAACCACCTTACCCTCCTGCACGATTGGCGTCGCAAAAACGATAATAACGGTATTCGTTTTAAAATCAATCATGAAATTAGTGATCCGCTTCCCACTTAACACCTCTATTACAGGGTCTGTGGCAGCAACCTGGCTCGAGGTACCACTGGCATAATCCACATTACCATCCATATCCATAACGCCTAGATCCAAAAAATCTACATGCTCCATCTGACCTCGTATTACCGGTTTTTGTTCCTTCCATTTCATGCCCTTCATAGCCTCTAAGGAAGCAATTGTCTCTAATGCTTGCGTTTGGATCATCATTCTACCCGCTGTTATCTCTGCTGCCTCATGCGTCAAGGAAATAATCGTGTCTTTTGCTTCCTCATTCAATTTCTTTGTAGATATCCCGATCGATACTCCACCTATAACGATGGATGTTGTAAGAATTAATAAGGAAAACCACAAAATTAATTTTGTCTTTATACTCCTCATTCGTATAGCCTCCTATATGATAGAATGATGCTGTTGTAAGATTTTATAAGAAAAAAAAGGAGAGACCGGGCTCTCCCATGCACTAGGATCAAGATCTGAGGCTGTTACGTTCACACAAAGTACCAATTTGTATGTGTGTTTAAAGTTAAGCATCGGCCTCACGCCTTAGTCATAGTGTAGGAAAAACCCTCTTCTCCTCTTTATAAATAATCAGACTCTTGGATTTACAGATTATGATATGTGTTTGAATAAAAAGTCTGCTTTATCTAATATACATGCTTCTTAGCTTCTTTTTGTATCTAAGAAGAATTCATAAGCTTCCTTACTGGTTGCGTTTTGATGAACAACCATCTTAACTGCCTCTGCCATTGCAACAGGATCTAAGCTTTGGAATATATTTCTTCCCATGTCAATACCTGCAGCACCTTCGGCAATGGCACGATAGCACATTTCCAATGCTTCATTCTCCGGAAGCTTCTTGCCGCCTGCGACAACAATCGGAACAGGACAAGCTGAGGTAATCTCCTCAAAGTCTTCACAGTAATATGTCTTAACGATGTGTGCACCTAACTCAGGAAGTATACGAGTTGCTAACTTAAAGAATCGACTGGTACGTTCCATCTGCTTTCCAACAGCCACAACGCCCATGGTAGGGATTCCATAACGATTACCTGCATCAACTGTCTTACATAAATTCTCCAAGCTGGATGTCTCACCATCTGCGCCGATAAAGGTCTGAACTGCCATACATGCAGCATTCATTCGAATAGCGTCCTCAATATCAACGCCAACGATCTCATGACTTAGGTCATCCTTGATAACGGAGGAGCCGCAACTTACACGCAATGCCACAGCCTTACCTGTGCTTGGTGAAATACAGGTACGGAGCGCACCACGGGTACCCATTAATACATCTACATGATCAAGAACCGGAGGAATAACGATGTCAAGTCTCTCAAGTCCTGCTGTTGATCCCATAAAATAGCCATGATCAAAGGCTAGCATTACGGTACGACCACTCTCTGGGTTAAATATACTTGATAAACGGGTTTTCATAC
>JAEYXC010000278.1 GCA_023428655.1 Bacillota bacterium
TAAGGATATAATCTTTCTTGAACTTAATCGGGTAATACTTCACTCCTACCTTCTTCACAAAGCTATATCCAACTAAGTAATCCTTTGCTGTTACCTGTCCATATAAGCTCTCCGTCGTAGGGACACCATGGACCGAGGTGAATTTCTCCCCTGCTCGGTTATCCGCATTAATCACCCCTGTGTTTACCGGAGTGGTGAACTCCATATAAGCAGAATCGGCGGGCGGAGGTGTAATAACCGGTGGAACAAAGACATCCGGCTTTGGTGTAGGTGTTGGTGATGGGGCTGCGGAAGCCGAATAGATCATATGAAAGACTGCGGTGCTATCCTTTTTTGCCTCCGACATCATGTAATTCTTTATGTTCACCTCATTCACAACAGGACCTGTTTTTAATTCCCCGTCTGGGTTTGTATACGTCAATTTATACTTGTTTTGATAGGTATATTTACTGTTTATTACTTTCTGATTTACTGGCATATCAAAGTTAAAGGATGCTCCCCCACTGGTGTCTCTTGCACTTTGAAGATCCTTTAAATGGGTACCACTTTCAGTTTCGGCAACCACCTTAACTTTATAAGGATTACTTTTCGCTTTCTTATACTTGAAAAAGACAGTAAGTGTTGTTCCTGGGATTACATCGGGGGCTGTAAATTGAGCTACGGAACCGGTTCTCTTACTACTCGACTTGTCTACTTCTGTTCCTCCCTCTTCTTCAGTCCACATATAATACCAAGCATTATCATAGCTATATTTCACACCGTCTTTTGTAATTTGCATCTTATTATTTGGTAATGTAAAATCTATTTCTTCCTCGTATACTGCTTCTCTTTTCACTCCATCTAGGTTATTATCCAGTGTATTATTCTGTTCATCGAGTGCAACGTACTCTACATTGAAGATATTACTTGCTGTCAATGTGAACTTTATATTGTACAAATCCGTGGAAATGCTAGGAAACCATGCTTTCATTTCCTGATATCCAAAGATGTTTTTCCCCTCTAAGTCTACTTCCTTGCCATCCTCAGTACCATCATCCACTATCATGTAGCGATCATACACCGGATTTAAGTATACATCGTATCGATTACCGTTGTTCCTGATATCCTTCGCTGTGATGCCAAGCCCTCCAGATGATAAACTTCCGGAAGCAAGCTTTAAGAAATCTTTTCTTAAAAAAGAATATTTACGATATTTAGTAGTCCCTGTTGTCCCAGAATCTCTAATATCAACATTAATACTCTTTGAACGAAGAATTGAAGCATTGGTACCCTCGGTAAATTTATATTGAGTATTATATTTTTCCTTGCTCATATAGTAATACTGTGTTTTATATCTTGGTTGATTCATCTTTCCTGCGTTATGTACACTGGTCCAGGATACAAGATTTCCTTCTACCTTGCTATTCGCTACATCATATATAACCCAATCACCTGTGCTCGTAGCAGCATCCACCTGCCTTACCACAAATGATTCCGCTATGAAGGAAAAAACAAAAAAAACGACTATAAATGATGAGATAATTCTTTGGTATGTATATCGCATGTTTCACCTTCTTCTTATTTTTGAAAACCCCGCAAAGGTACACATTCCCTGCGGGGTTCAACCTATGATTATTTAAATTATTTAATTATCGCGCCAGTATAGAATTCTTCAACTATCTTGGCTTGATAAACACCTAAATTCTCAGGTGCTGTTCCATAGGGATTGTCCAGCTCAACATCAAAAAAGCATTCCTTCCATTCCCCTAATTCAAAATCATTCAACATGATAGGATAATTAGTATAAAATAAATCATTTTCAAGATATGCTTCTCCACTCTTATACGGAGTCTTTGAGGATACAACACGATATCTTACATAAAATCGAAGAAAGTAAGAGCCATCGAAGTAATACATCGATGAACCATCCGTTGCAAGAAGGCTGCTTTCGATTACCGTCTTGTTGTTCTTGGCTCTCTCTAAGAACTTCGTAAGCATTTCCCTTCGATTTTCTTCGCTATCCTTAATTCCACTGGACATACTGGCAGATGTAATTAAATCAATCCACTCCTTACCCGATGTACGATAGTCAATATTGAAGATACACTCCATATGAGTTTTAGCTTTATTTACCCAGGATTCCATGCGTTCCTTTTTAACGCTAGGAAAATTCTCAATATCCTTCGTCAAATCAAGATCGGCCGGCTTAGCATAATCAACCAAATCTTTAAATACAACCTTTTCTCTTTTCCCAGTCTTCTCATTATAAGTAGTCTCACTAGTAATCTCATAAAAGAATTTCCAATCATAATATGCATTCGGGAAGCTTGCAAGTATGTATGGATAGTTTTTATAGCTCTTAGGAAGCTTGGTTGTCCGGATCAGCTGTCCATCGGGGCTGATCTTTGCTCTCTTGCTCTTATCCTTTAGCATTGCGATACAGGATAGTGCACCCGCCTTCGTAATTTTCTTCGACACTCTTAATTCACGATTCGTGCTGTACGCTCCGTTGGAATACCCCTTCATAAATCCCTTCAGGTAAGCCATCGCCACATCCACTCTCTTATCTTTAGCCACTTTGTCAATATCCGATATTCTCTTGTCGATTGCCAGCTGGATGAGCTCTGGAAACAAAATATTCCTGTTTAAAAAATCATCTGCTCGGTTTGAAATCACCAGAGCATCACCTCTAGATATATTCATATTAAAATCTGCAAAATCATCTTCTTTAATTATGCCAACTGCTTTCAGACCTTCTGCATAGCTATCCAATACTGCCGATACATTGATCTCCTTGGCAACCAAAGAAGAAAATGTTTCTACTGAACAATACATTACTTCCTCTGCTGCCTTTACATTATTAAATGAAAATATTGATGTAAATACCGTTATGATGAATAACATGGTTGCCAATCTGATTAATATCCTCTTCATTGAATATCCCCCTAAAATAATTTTCCTGATTTATGGCCTAAATATAATTAGAATAAAGATACCACATGATTATTTTCGATAGATATTCATACCAACAGGTACAATAAAAAGTTCCAATCAAAAGTGATCAGAACTTCATCCATAATCTATGCCGTTCTTTAGTTGTATTAATGGTAACATATTTTTACTAAATATTCAATAATTCCCAATTTAATCTTTATATTCCCAATTCAAAAATCCTATTTTCTTCATGAAACTATTTTTTCTTCAAAACATCAGTAATTATTCTATTACTCGTTACTTTCCAGAAACCATAATTCTTTGTGAGCAGATATACTATCTTTAAGTTAAGTAATTACAACTAAGAATCGGTTAAACTCCATAAAAACAGTTTTCGCCGTGAAGCTTGTTTATTCTCCCTCGGTCAAGTAATTTCTACATAGTACTGTATTCTCTGTAAACATTGCGGTTAGCTATTTTAACTCAACCACTTGGCATATAGTCCGGCGCCTTCACTCCAGCTTCTTCATTGCAGAGCGGACATGCATAAGCACCCTTACTCGCACAGCTCTCCAGGTTATACAACGGTTCCTCAAAAAGAAGGATCCCTCCATTCTCTAATTCAGGACAACCCTCTCTATGATATACATAAAACCAACCGATTTGTTCTAATATAAACAACCTATTTTTTGATATCTTTGCTCCGGATGAAAGTACACGATTATATACCTCTCCTACCTCATTCCCATAGGGATAGCCTTGGAATACAACGAACATACTCACATCATCCAGATAGGGAGCCCATTCCTCTTCCCTCATCACCGGCAATGAAAAATTATAGGTAATTTCATATTGTTGAGCGATTCGGTTATGATGACTCGTATAATAAGCCATAGATGTTTCAATGCTTCTAATAATGGCTCCTTTCCTTTCTATATGGAAGGCTTCATCACTTAGAAGAATACTCCCCGGATTATTATTCCGGAATTCTAAATACTCTTCCTTCCCCTGAATATCACGATAGTCCATACAATACACATTTTGTGATAATCCACCTCCAAGGGAAT
>JAEYXC010000314.1 GCA_023428655.1 Bacillota bacterium
AGGTAGTACGGGGCTTAGATAATTACTTTGCTGCAATGTCAAACATAATGAAAATACTATCAAATGATACAAATGTTGTCGAAGCCGATAATGCTACATATTTTGAATTTGCAAAAGTTCTAATTGCCAATATAAAAAAAACAGATGCTTCTATCATTAATATTTATGTTGGTACTGAAAAGGGAATGTTTTATACAGATCCTAAATTGGATCTACCTGCTGATTTTAACCACAAGACTAGGGATTGGTACATTCAAGCGTTGAATCAACCCGGGGAAATCATTATAACGGATCCCTATATCGACGCTGGAACGAATAATATGGTAATATCTATCGTAGCATCCGTTCAAAAGGACGGCAATAACATTGGTGTTGCAGGTATGGATATCGATCTGGCCACATTTTCAGCATCCTTATCTGACATTACAATTGGTGATGGCGGATATATTTATATCACGGATCCTAGTGGACAAATGATTGCACACCCCGATCAATCCTTAATTGGTACGGATGAAGCTACAAAGCTATCTAATTGGGCGGATATATCAATTAATTCCGAGGGCTTCTCCCCATACGTATATAACGGAGATAGTAGATTTTCAAGCTATAGCACCAGTGAACTTACAGGCTGGAAGGTTGTCGCTTCCATGAATCATTCTGAGTTAAGTAAGGATACTAGCACAATTAGAGCTACTATTTTTAATGTATTCTTGATAACCCTGATTGCAGCTGTCGCAGCAGCGATTCTCTTCAGTCTTCCGATATCACGTAATATAAAGAAGTTACTGGCAGCCTTTGATCGTCTTGCCAATGGGGATTTGACTGTGAACATATCAATTAACTCCAAGGATGAGTTCAACCTATTGGGTCAGCATTTCAACGAAATGGCAACGAACATATCCGGCCTAATCCGTGAAGTAAGCGACGCTTCCAACATTGTTTTGGACACATCCATAACACTTGCCAATATGTCGGAGGAGACAAATTCTTCTCTTAGCGAAGTAGCAAGAGCGGTGGAGGAAGTCGCGAAGGGTGCTACAGAACAAGCTCAGAATGCTTCGGATGGAGCTTCCAGTATTTCAGATTTATCGGATCAATTAACCTTAATTGACGAATCTACCAAAGCAATGAGCAACCTGGCAAATAACGCTGCCAATCTCACAAAACAGGGATTAAATCGTGTAGAAGATCTGAAAGAGAAATCCGACAGTACCATGAGCGCCACCACTAAGGTTTCAGAGTTAGTTTATGAAACCAGTGAAAGCATGAAGCAGATTGATGCAATCTCTAATACGATTGACGCTATTACCGCTCAAACCAACCTGCTTGCATTGAATGCATCCATCGAAGCTGCGAGAGCAGGCGAAAGTGGCAAGGGTTTTGCTGTAGTCGCGGATGAAATCAGAAAATTAGCAGAGCAATCAAAAGCTTCTACTGTTAAGATCAAGTCAATTGTTGAAGATATCAGTGATAAGACTACCCACACCGTAGATGCTATGAGAATCACAAATCAAAACGTAAAAGAGCAGGTGGACTTAGTACAACGGACACAAGGCTTGTTTAATGAGATTATGGTTTCGGTCCGTATCTTAACCGATAAGGTAATTGAGATCAAGCAGAATACAGAGGAAATTGCAGATCAAAAAAATAATATTGTATCACAAATTGAAAATATCTCTGCTATATCCGAGGAATCTGCATCAGCAACAGAGGAAGTAACCGCTTCTACAGAACAGATAACCGTAACCATGGATGAGATAACTCAACAGACGGTAGAATTACAGAACCTATCAGAACAGCTGAAGGAAAAAATCAATCACTTCAAATTCTAATAATACGATGTAAATTGTAATAGATCAGAGAAGAGCAGCCTTAATAAGCTGCTTTTCTTCTCGTCTTTTAGATGCTTTATTCGCTTTCTCAAGGGTTCGGTGAAATTTAAGCATATTAAGATATCGTCAATTCAATATCTGTATATTCTTTCAGCAACTCAGCAGGGATGTAGTTCCCTTCTATTTCCTTACCATCGACGGTAAGTTTTTTGCATCCCGATTCTGCATGACCAGGGTTATTCACCACAATATGCAGATGATTTCCTCTAAAAACCTTCTCAATTTCTAAGGTTTCCCATTCCTTCGGGATGGATGGGTCTATCTTGATTCCATAAGGGTCCGGACGCATTCCTAGGATGCCCTCCACACAGCCTACCATAATGGTAGCTGCAGTGCCTGTAAGCCAATGAACATGGGAACGGCCAAAATTAGGACTGTATTTGCCTTCTGTAAACTGCCCGTAACAATAAGGTTCCAGTCTACGTATTTCCGCTCGATCATTCAGAGCAGCAGGAGCGTTCTCCATAAAATAGGTAAAAGCACGCTCACCATGTCCTCGCAACGCTTCCGCGAGAATAATCCACCCTTGGGACTGCGAAAAAATACTTGCATTCTCCTTTGATCCGGCATTATAAATAACGGCAAGAGCACCATCAAAAGCATGTTCATGATAGGGCGGATCCATTAAGACTGCTCCATACTCCGTATTCAGTATCCTGTATACACTGTCAAGAGCAGTATCGGCTCGTTCCTCCGTGGCATAACCACTGATCACTCCCCAGCTTTGCGGATTCAACCACATATTTGCTTCGGGATCGGAAGACTTTCCGATTATTTCTCCTTTTTCAGTAAACCCACGGATGAAGCGATCCTCATCCCAACAATATTTCTCGATAATACCCCCTAACTTCTCCTGACTTTCCTCGAGATAATTCATATATTCCATATCGCCTTTGTACTGCGCGAATTTCTTCATTATCGTCATAGCATAATAGAACTGGAATGCAACGAAAGAGGATTCCCCTTCCTTACCAAGTCTTAGGCAGTCATTCCAATCTGCATGTAAGCCGGCAGGCATACCATGTACTCCCAGATGGTTCATAGTAAAAACTATGGCACGTTTCAGATGCTCATAAACAGTGCCTTGACCCTGATTAGCAAACGGAATGATCTCATCCATAAAGAACAGATTTCCTGTTTCAGAAACATATTTATAAACGGTCGGGAACAGCCATAAAGCATCATCTGCCCGGTAAGCAGGATGTCCCGTTTCCTTTACATAGGAAGCATCCTCCGGTGTATCTTCCTGTCCCGGGTTGTGAGTAAATTTGACAAGAGGTAACCCACCACCATGATCCACCTGTGCCGACAGCATAAACCGAATTTTCTCCTCTGCCATTTCGGGGGCAAGATGGATAATTCCTTGAATGTCCTGAACCGTATCACGATATCCGTATCCGTTGCGAAGTCCGCAATAAAAGAAGGAGGCCGCACGGGACCATAGGAAGGTAATAAAGCAATTATAGGCATTCCATGTATTTATCATGGTATTAAATTCCTGACTCGGAGTTTTTACCTGAAAATGCGAAAGCTTCCCATGCCAGTAAGTAATCAGTTCCTCCAGCTCTTTCCCACATACCTCGCCCGGATTCTGATATTGTTTTAGTATACCCTCCGCTTCTCTATCAGGCTTCATTCCCAAGATAAAAGCCAGATGCTTTGATTCTCCGGGTGCCAGTGTAATTGTAGCAGAAATAGCACCACACCCATTTCCATTATAGCTCAGCTCATCGCCCAGGTTACCATTAATCACACCGATTGGGTTCCCATATCCATGATAAAGCCCCAAGAATTTATCTTTATCCCCGCAGTAGGAGGAAACCTCTGCTCCGGCTAAGCCAAAAAAGCGGTCGATCGCTGTCTTGTTATCAACTGTTTTCCCTTCCTCCAGCTTATCTAGATTGCTATGAATCGAGTGGCGAATTCGATTGCCGCAGAAAAAAGTTCTGGTAATAAACTGTGAATACTGCAGGTTGACCTGATCCTGTTCATAATTGTTATTATTCGTAAATTCCGCATACCCTGTAATGCATAAATTGCGTATTGTGTCAGAGCAATTAGTCAATTTTAAATGCCAAACCTCATAGGACTCATTAAATGGAACATAATATAGTGCTTCGGAATTAATTTTGCTGTACTCTGCATCTATTCGTGTATATGCTGTCCCATGATGGCATTCACTCTTATAGGATGCAAGCTCCTTACCGACAGGCTGCCAGGAGGCTGACCAGTAATCCTTACTGTCATTATCCCGAATATAGAGATAGCGGCCCGGCTGGTCAAAATGATTAAATACATAACGTAATATTCGACCATCAGCGCCGGACTTGGCAAAACTATAGCC